>CAMYKF010000328.1 GCA_947258905.1 uncultured Pirellulaceae bacterium
CGGCATGCGCTGGTCGTCCATGAACTCCTTTTCAATCGTCCGCACGTGCACGGCATTGAGTCGAAATCCGGGAGTCTCTGCACACCCTGAACCGATGAGGGCAAAAAGGACCATCGCCAACAGGCACCAGGCCCGCTGG
The DNA here is from genome assembly GCA_947258905.1 of uncultured Pirellulaceae bacterium. Taxonomy (GTDB): domain Bacteria; phylum Planctomycetota; class Planctomycetia; order Pirellulales; family Pirellulaceae; genus CAJQPP01. Next base: position 140 of record CAMYKF010000328.1, read on the forward strand.
GCGGTTAGGCTGAATCGGTTGTCCGGCGCTCTTTCAGACATCAATTTGGATCGGGTACGCGTGCCGCTGACCATCTATTCAAGACGGGAGGAAATTCCCTGGCAAACAGAGTTCTCCAGAATAAGAATTCTCCAGAATAGCGTGACGCACGACTGGTTATAAGAAGGCATTCCGCCGCTACCTGCTTTTTCAGTACCTTGACCGCGAATCGGTACCGAAATTCACAACCCGCTCGCGGCACGTCTGGTCAATCGGCGGGTCGATAGAAGTTGTCAAAGGATTCGCGCAGTGTTTCGGCCTGATCAGGGTCGAAGTTCGCGGCCGGTGCCAGTTGCCGCTCGCTGCATCCCACGCATACGGCCAGACAGCCCATGACCCATGCCAATCGCCACCAACGGGAAGCCAGGTGAACACTCATCTGCTCGCGCGTCCGCCGTTTATTCCTGCAAATCATCGATGGATATCAGCAATTCGCCCAGTTCCACAGTGCCATCGGGTTCAATGGTCACCTGAAATTCGCCCCGGCGTCCCAGAAATGGCTTGCCATCACGTTGCAGCGTTTTCATGAATCCGCTGCGTTTGTGCCAGAACTGAAACGTCCACTCGCCAGCCGGAATGTTTTCGATGCGAAAGTTGCCTTCGGCATCGGTGATCGCGGCGTATGGTTCGTCACGGACCAGCAACAGGGCTTCCATCCATGGATGGATATCGCATTTGACGATTCCGGGTACACGATCCGACGTGTCCAGTTCCACTTTGACCGCCTGGCCGGCACCCAGACTGCAGTTCTCTTCGTTGCCAAAGGTCACGACATGGCAGTTATGCCCGATGGCATCGGAATTCTGGAATTCGATGGTCTGTCCGGTGCGCAAGAACAGGGCACGCGGCTCGAAGCGGCAATTCTCGTTGTTCAGAACGACCATTTCCTGCTTCAACGCCTCGTATGACGGATGCACGGCCGGGCGTTTCCGGTCACTGCGACCGAAATACATCATGACATAGGCATCTTGCAGCCCGCCGTTGGAACCTACGATCAGTGAACGGTCCAGAAACCCCTCGCCGGTGTTGACACACCATGCACGGTCATCGGTACCAACGGTCAGTTCGGCTGGCTCCGGCACGGCGCCTTCGACAATGATGCGACCGTTCAGATGGCCCCAGCCCTCAACTTCGTCAGCTTCCTGCGCCATCAGATTGGTGCCGGACCAGGCGAGGACCAGGAGAGCGAGACCAAGGGCAAGCGGGTGACGGGAATTGAAAAATTGAGTCGGAATCATAGCTGGCTCGTTGGTTAAACAAACTTGAGCCCACAGTATAACCCAAACCAGGCCCCTTGATCATGTGACTTCTGGTCGTGCAACGGCCGGGGACCTAGAATCAGCAAGCGTCAGTCCATTAACCTGCATGCGGATCGTTTACCATGAAACTCCTCGTCATCGGCAGCGGTGGTCGCGAACATGCGCTGGTTTGGAAACTGGCGGCCAGCAATCGGGTTGACCGCGTGTTTTGTGCTCCCGGCAACGCTGGCACCGAGCAAGACGGCGAAAACGTCGATATTTCCGCCAGTGATATCCCGGCACTGGTGGAATTTGCCCGCCAGAACGCCGTCGATCTGGCGGTGGTGGGACCCGAACAACCGCTGTGCGACGGCATCGTAGACGCTATGGCTGACAGTGGCATTCGGGTTTTTGGCCCCAATCGCGAAGCCGCACAGCTGGAAGCCAGCAAGGCATTCTGCAAACGCATTCTCCGCTCGGCCAATGTTCCCACCGCCGATTTCCAGGTGTTTGACAATCCGTTGGCGGCCGAACGCTGGGTCACCGAGCGATACGAGGAAACCCCCGAGGACGTCCCGCTGGTCGTCAAGGCAGACGGGCTGGCGGCGGGCAAGGGCGTCATCGTTTGCAGCACGCGCGACGAGGTGTTCGAGGCCATTGATCATGTGGCGCGTCAGAAAAGTTTTGGAGTCGCCGGCAACCGACTGGTGATCGAGGAAAGATTGCAGGGAATCGAAGCCAGCGTGCTGGCCATCACCGATGGCCGCACGATCGTAACCCTGCCGCCTGCGCAGGATCACAAGGCAGCGTTCGACGGCGATCAGGGACCCAATACCGGAGGCATGGGCGCGTACTGCCCCACGCCGCTGGTCGACGAAAAGACACTGCACTGGATCGAGGAACACGTGCTGGTACCAACGATCCACACGATGAAACGAAACCGGCATCCTTTTCGGGGTGTGCTGTATGCCGGATTGATGCTGACGCCGCAGGGCTCCAAAGTGCTGGAGTACAACGTGCGATTTGGCGATCCGGAATGCCAGCCATTATTGATGCGGCTCAACAGTGACTGGCTGGAATTGCTGATGGCTTCGGTCGACGGAACACTGGACCGATTGCCGGCGCTGGACTGGGACCCGCGCTCGGCGATTTGCGTCGTGATGGCTGCCGAGGGTTATCCGGGCAGCTATGAGAAGGGCCAGCCCATTCGCGGGCTGGCAGAGGCGGCAGCGGTCGAGGATGTGAAAGTGTTTCATGCCGGCACGCGACGCAAGGGTGACGCCGTTGTGACCAATGGCGGTCGCGTGCTGGGTGTTACGGCTCTCGGGGAATCCCTGGCCAATGCGAAATTGCAAGCCTACCGGGCGATCAAGTGTATTCGCTGGGATGGCGCATGGTGCCGCAAGGATATTGGCGACAAGGCGATGAGTGCCAACGTGTAGCTGACCGCGCGCGGTACGCCCGTGCCTTGAACTCAGACGTCTTCGTCATCAAACAGGTCGTCGGCGTAGCCTGGCGGGAAGGGATGGATGCTCCCGGATTCACTCGAATCCGTCGTGGTTTCATCCGCGGACGCCGCTGCCTGGTCATCAGCCGCATCCGGCCATTGAGACGTGCCTGACTCATTTAGCCCCAGTTCCTGGAGCCAATACTCCAGATCGACGGGTCCGCGGGCCGTCCGCGGATCGACCGCTGCGATTTCTTCTTGCTCATCGCGGCGGGAGGAATCCGCTCGGTCCAGAATCTGTTCCAGCCAGACATCGCTGTCCACGAAGCTGGCGCCGCGGGCCCGGGCCGTTTTTTGCACGCCATGATCCGAAGAGACGACTGTCAGCTGCCGGGGCGCGGAATGCTGGCGAATCAACACGGCAATTCGTTCGTCAGCCGAGTTGTACTCGATCGCGAATTCGACATGGATGTCGTGAATCTGGTCTGCGGGCGGCAAATCGGTTTCGCGGGAATCGAACACGACGGTAGTTCGCGGTCTTTCGACGGGAGTCAGCTGCCGGGCAAGCATGCCCAGAAACAGGTTGCGGGCCCGTTGCAAAGCACCCGGGCCGACACGAGGAGCGAGGAACCCGCAAACATGCAGGACGTTGTAGCCGTCGATAATCAAAAAACGCGCGGCCAAATCGCAAAAACGCGGTTCGGGATTTCGGGCTAGATGTTGTCTTTCCTGTTACGGACGAGCAGGCCACCGGCAATCGCCAGACCAACGGTAATCAAACCGAAAGTCGTCGGCTCGGGAACGCTGACGCTCTCGGCCT
>CAMYKF010000329.1 GCA_947258905.1 uncultured Pirellulaceae bacterium
TCGCCTGTGTCGCCAGGAAACTGATCATCGAAATCGATGGTGGCTGCCACGATTTGACGGCGGAGCAGGACCAGATCCGGGAGTTAGTTCTCAGGAGTCAAGGATGGGATATTCTGCGGTTCAACGCTGAGGAAGTGACCGAGGATGTCGAAGCGGAGGTGCGCGCCATCGCTCAACATCTTGACCTCGACTACCAGTTCATCAGGCGCAAGAATACTGGCGCTGGAACACACTCCGATCGTGCACGTTCGTAAACAACCCTCCCCTCATCCCGATGGAATCGGGATTTCGACCCTCCCGGGGGGAGGGTCAGGGCCTGAGGCTTTCCAGCAAATGGAAACTTACCACTAAAATCTCCCAAGAGCCCCCAGAGGGAGGGTGAGTAATGTGCCGATACCTATGCCATCGGACACTAGGCGCGAAATTTTCGGGAGCTGACCGTGTTCATCCTTCAAATGCTGCTCACGATAATCTGTGCGGTTTTTTCGCTGTGGGTATTCGGCGGCATCTATTACGACGTCGAGCAGCGAGGCCGCCGGGGATTGGCACTGGCCATATTATGGTTGGTCGTCATCACGCTGGTGCTTTTTCTGGTACGCCCGTACTGGCTGGTCCTGGCCATCGTTTTTGCCTTGTGCCTGTTATTTCTGGCCTGGTGGTTGACGCAAAAACCGTCGCACGACCGCAACTGGGATCCAAATTTCGCGCAGTTGCCCCGATTCACGATTGATCGAGACACACTGACGGCGACCAACGTGCGCAACACAGAGTACCGTTCCCTGGAGGACTATGATGTCCGCTACGAGACACGGACTTATTCACTCTCCGATCTCAAGGCTGTAGATATCGGCATTCTCTACTGGGGTTCCCCCTGGATGTGCCACCCGCTGGCCATCTTTGATTTTGGCAACGACCAGCATTTGTGTTTCTCCATTGAGGTCCGTTACCGGCGAGGCGAGGTGTATGACATCGTGCGAGGTCTGTACCGGCAAAACGAGATCATGATGGTGGTCAGTGATGAACGCGACGCGATCCTCCGCCGTACGAAATACTCCGAACGTCAGGACATCTATCTTTACCGCATGCAGCAGGGCCCCGAATTCGCACGGGAACTGCTCGACACCTGGATCAAGGCCACCAATCGACTGTACGACGAACCGCGTTGGTATAACGCGGTCACCTGGAATTGCACGACCACCATTTACTGGATGCGTCGCGGGCAGATACGGTGGGACTGGCGAATGCTTTTCAACGGCGCGCTCGACAAAATGCTGTACGACTGGGGCCGCTTGTACCAGGGAATGCCATTTGATGAATTGAAACAAGCCAGCTTGATTAATGATCGGGCCAATGCGGCCAGCGAGGAAGGATTCAGTCGGGAGATTCGCGAAGGATTGCCCGGATTTCCAGAGCCATCCACGGCAACCGAGTAGCAGCGATGGAGGGTCCGGCTCCGTCCGGTCCTTGGGCACAGAGGTCGTCCCTCCAGTTTTTGCGTTCAGTTTTCGATTTGAATGGAGGGTGCGGCTCCGTCCGGTCGGTTAGTCGACGGACGACACAGAGGTCGTCCCTCCAGCTACCCTTTGTGTCTTTCCCTGGTACACTGTCACCGGTTGAGTCGATTCACTCCCGATTTGAGGTAATTCAGTGACAACGGCATTCCTCGGCGTCATTATCAACACCGTGATCGTGCTTGTCGTCATCATTCGCGTGATGACACGGCCGCATCGGGAACCTGCTTCGCGGATTGCCTGGGTGGCGGTGATAGCGGCGTTGCCTGTCGTGGGCGTGTTCGCTTACATCCTGCTGGGCGAAACCAACATCGGGCGTAAACGGATTGCCCGCATGCAGCAGGTAATCGCAGGCCTGCCGCCGATACCGGCAGTCAATCCGGAACACGAAGAAAACGCCAGGGCACAAGTCCCCGAGCAATACCGGCATTTGTTTGAAACTGGTAAATCGATCAACGGTTTTGACCCGGTGGGCGGCAATCAGGCACGACTGATGGCTGATTCCAACGCCGCCATTGACTCGATGGTGGCGGACATCGATGCCGCCACTGACCATGTGCATTTGATGTTCTACATTTGGCTGCCGGACAACAACGGAATGAAAATGGTGGAAGCCCTGAAGCGGGCTGCGGCTCGGGGCGTCCGTTGCCGCGCCATGGCCGATGATCTGGGTTCTCGCACGCTGATTCGTTCTCCGCACTGGAAGGATATGGAGCAGAGTGGAGTCAACCTGGCCGTTGCCCTGCCATTGGGTAACATCCTGTTGCGACCGCTTAAGGGACGCCTGGACTTGCGCAATCATCGCAAGATTCTGGTGATTGATGGACGCATCACTTACTGCGGCAGTCAGAACTGCGCTGACCCCGAGTTTCTGGTCAAGGCAAAATACGCACCATGGGTGGATGCCGTGATGCGATTCGAGGGCCCCATTGTGCGGCAAAACCAGTACCTGTTTGCCAGCGACTGGATGAGTTACGCGAATGAAAACATTGACGATTTGTTGAGCTTGCCGATCGATGCACCTCAGGCGGGTTTTCCGGCGCAGGTGATCGGGACCGGGCCGACGTTTCGCTACTCCGCCATGCCGGAGATGTTTGAATCCCTGTTTCACGCGGCGCGACACGAACTGACCATCACGTCGCCCTACTACGTGCCCGATGAGTCCATGCAGAATGCTTTGTGTGCCGCAGCCTGGCGGGGGGTCAAAACGACGATCATCTTTCCGGCCCGAAATGATTCGTGGATTGTCGGAGCGGCCAGCCGCAGTTATTACCTGGATTTGCTGGAAGCCGGCGTGGACATCCACGAATACGAGGGCGGCTTGTTGCACACCAAATCCCTGACGCTCGATGGCGAGATCACCCTGATCGGCTCGGCCAATATGGATCGCCGCAGTTTCGATTTAAACTACGAGAACAATATCCTGTTGTACGATCCAGCCTTGACTCGTGACATGCGTGAGCGTCAGGACCAGTATCTGGCCAGTTCCCGGCCGGTGACTCGTGAGGCAGTCGCGACATGGCCGCTGACGACCAGACTCTGGAACAACACGCTGGCAACATTGGGACCGATTCTGTAAGTTCCCGGTATCGATTTGCCAATCGCGACTCGGGCATTCACAATCAATGAACAGGCCGTGCAAGCGCCGGTTGTCGAGACTGGCGCCGTCGTGTCAGGTCAAGAGACCGAGGTCCGCATCGGCGGATCAGTGAGGGAATATGTATTCGTCGATTCCGGACAAAACGTTGATCGTTGCCGGGCTGTGTTGCCTGATGTTCCACGCCTGCGTGTGTGCCCGGTTACAGGCGCAGCAGTCTGAACCAGAGTCTCCGCAGGCCGCGATTGCTGACACCTCCAGCCCGCGGGCAACTCTCAAGAGCTTCATCGACGGGATGAACGAGTTTCATCGACAGACAAAGGAAGTCCGGTACTTTGATCGACGCATTGCGTCTCGGATGGGAGCGGTCAATCGGGCGCTGGATTGCCTGAATGTCAGCGAGTTTCCCGAATTCGTGCGGGAGGAGGCTGCGGCGGAGGCGGCGGTTTGTTTGAAAGAAGTGCTGGATCGATCAAGGTTGCCGTCCTTTGACGAGATTCCGGATCTGCAGGAAATCGCCGCTGACGACGGGCAGCTCAAGCGGTGGCACATTCCCGGAACCCGCATCTCG
>CAMYKF010000330.1 GCA_947258905.1 uncultured Pirellulaceae bacterium
GTGATATCAACAAGGACCTGACTCGCTATCCAGGCTTTAACGCCGCGGCGATTGCCGATATGCGGGCGTCGCTGGAGTGGCATGTCAACCAGGTGCTGGACTCGCCCGAGTCGAGATACCGTCAGTTGATGATGGAACAACAGGTCTACCTGAACCAGCGGCTGGCTCGATTGTTTGACGCTGGACCCGTGAATGGTCGATCATTCAAAAAAGTTGACCTGGATTCGGGATTCCGGGCCGGTGTGCTGACTCATCCATATATTCTGGCCCAGTTCGCCTATCGCGCGGACAGTTCGCCCATTCATCGAGGCGTTTTCGTGGCCCGCAATGTGCTGGGCACGCGACTCAATCCACCACCGGAAGCCGTCGCTCCGTTGTCGCCACAGCTGGAACCGGATTTGACGACACGCCAACGCGTTGCCCGGCAAACCCGGCCGGCCCAATGCATGGCCTGTCACGAGACGATTAATGCACTTGGATTCACCTTCGAAAATTTTGACGCCGTGGGCAGACTGCGCGATGAGGATCGTGGCCAGCCAATCGACACAAACGTCGTTCTGGAACGCTTCGAACAGCAACTGGAACTGGAAAACGCGCGGCAACTGGCCCGGCTGGTGCTCGACGATACCGAGTCACAGGCCGCATTTTGCCAGCAGCTGTTTCATTTTTTGGCCGGCCAGTCGATCAACGCCTGGGGTGATGATATCACAGAGCATCTGCGAACCCATTTTGTGCTGAACGAATTTAGCATCCGCTCACTGACCGAGGAAATCCTCGTGGTGCTCGCGGAAAGAGATCAGGATTTGCAGCCACCCGCCAGCGATTCAGAAAAATAGAAAAGAAGAAAGAACATCGTTAACCAAACCGTCCAACAGATGATGCGATGAACATGCTTGAAACGCGACGTACCTTTATTAGAGATGCCGGCCTTGGCGCCGCTGTTCTGCCGTTTCTGCTGAACCTGCCCAGTCTGGGATTTGCCAACCAGCAGCAACGCAAGCAACGATTGGTGATTGTGTTCAGTCCGGATGGCGTGATCCCGCAAACTTTTTGGCCGGAACAGACCGGGACCGAATTCGAATTGCCCGAGTCGTTGCAGCCGCTGGAACCGTTCAAGAATCAACTGTTAACACTCAACGGCGTCTGCGACCGGATTCGTGGTGACGGTGACAATCACATGCGCGGGATTGGTTGCCTGCTGACCGGCATCGAGTTGTTTCCCGGCAATATTCAGGGCGGCAGTCATACGCCAGCCGGCTGGGCCAGTGGCATTTCGATCGATCAGGAAATCGCGGATTACCTGAGTCGTGATGAGGCCACCCGCACGCGGTTTGGCTCGCTGGAGTTTGGCGTGCTGGTTCCGGCCCGGGCCGACACTTGGACCCGGATGGTGTACCGCGGCCCCAATCAACCCGTTAGCCCCGTGGATGATCCCTACCAGATGTTTGAAAAACTGTACGGTGAAATCGGCGAGCGCGAAGCGCTGTCCAGCATCCTTGATGATTTGACCGGCGATCTTGCCGTCCTCAAGTCCCGGGTTAGCGCCGAGGATCGGCATCTGCTGGACCAAAACACGACGTTTGTTCGTGAACTGGAGCAGGAGTTGCAAGCCGACCGCGGGCAGCAGGCTGTGCATCATGTGCCACAGCTGGAGCAAGGAATCCTGGAACAGAACGATTCCATGCCGACGATCAGTCACATGCATATTGAGATGATCGTCAACAGCTTGCTGAATGATTTCACGCGTGTGGCAACGCTGCAGTACACCAATTCGGTAGGCCAGCCACGATTTACCTGGCTGGGCATCGAGGAAGGCCAGCACACGCTGTCGCACGAGCCGGATGAGAACGAGGATGCACGGGACAAATTAACGCGGATCAACCGCTGGTACTGCGAGCAGATTGCTCACCTGGCCCGACGTCTGCAGGAAACGCCCGAACCGGGTGGCCAGGGCAGCTTGCTGGATTCCACGACCATTCTGTGGACCAACGAACTCGGCAAGGGAAACTCCCACACGCTGAACAACATCCCGTTTGTACTGGTTGGCGGCGGGCTGGGGTTTCGTGCGGGTCGTGCACTGCACATGAACGGGCAACCGCATAACCGTTTGTTGTTGTCTCTGGCTCACGGCTTCGGGCACCACATTGCGCAATTTGGCAATCCGGACCTGTGTCAGCAGGGTCCATTCGAATTTTCCTGATTTGACTCAGCTTCCCGGCTGTTGTCGTACTCCAGGTAGAATTACAGCCAGGTCGAATATCAAGTTCAGGGATTACCAACGAGCATCGAAAGCAAGGGATTCATGGCTATGAGCTGGAGAATTATTGCCATCGCCGTTCTCATTGCAGTTCTTGCGGTGTTGTTTGGTGCGCAGGTTGTGGCGCGAGGCAGGAAAACGGGCGGCGGCAGCGTCGGGCGGACTCCGGTGGTGCCCGGCGGTTTGCAGTGCAAGTCGTGCGGAAGATCCTTGAAACAGGATCAGTTACTGGGCCCCGCATCCAGCCCGCGCTGTCCCCATTGCGGCGGCACCGTCGAACTCGAAGAATAAAGAACAAGCCCCGCAAACTGATTAGGCTGAAAAGTATCGGGGGGCATTGTTTGAGGCATCCGTGGAAACACGATGAGTGACCACACAAGACTCAGCATGCTCGTGCGCAGCAATCGGCGAATCCCCGGAACATGTCTTTACAACGGTCATTTTGCCAAAGTAGCGCACAGCTGCACTCAAGTGTGGTTTTCCTGACCGGGATGGTCAGAATCCGTGTGCAGTGCCGGCAGTGTGAAATGAAACGTCGCGCCAGCCCCTTCCTCTGATTCAGCCCACAACTCGCCGCCGTGAGCCTGGATGATGGACGAACTGATAGCCAGGCCCAAACCAAGCCCATCCTTCCTGTTGGTGACAAACGGCTCAAACATTTCCTGGTTGTCCGCTGCGCCCAGCCCCGGACCTGTGTCAGCCACCGATATACGAATCGACTCTCCTTCAGTCTCGACGCGGATGGTTACAACACGAGCCAGGGAACCGCCGTCCTCCATTGACTCCAATGCATTGCGGAGCAGATTGACCAGTACCTGCTGGATCTGGACTCGTGCGACTTCGACGTTGGGAGACGATTCGGGCAATTCCAGTTGAACTGTGGCACGACAACGGCGGGCTTCAAAGGCAACCAGCTGGACGACTTCACGAACAATATCATGGATGTGGCAAGTCGAACGCTCGGACTCACCGCGACGTGCAAACGTTCGCATCCGCCTGACGATGTCCGCAGCTCGTTCTGCCGACTTGACAATGGCCGAGTTCCACTCCCGCAAATCACTTAAATCTGTTTGTACTTCAGCCTCCAGCAGATTACAGGACGCATTGGCAAAGTTGACAATCGCATACAATGGCTGTCCAAGCTCGTGCGCGATACCAGCTGTCATTTGCCCCATGGCCGAGAGCCGTGCCACATGGTCCAGTCGAGCTTCCATGCCGGCCAGTTTTTCTTCCGCGTCCAGTCGGTCGGTGATGTCGCGATCAACACCTCGAAACCCAAGCAGCTCGCCCGCCACGCCGACGATTGGCACAGCGTTGCTCTCCAGGTAGCGGTAACTGCCATCCTTGTGTTCCCAGCGCAGCACCAAATCCTTCCACCCGCGTCGCTCCGAAATCCAGGAGGAAAACTCGGCTTGAACCAACTTCCGGTCTTCCTCGTGAATGAGGTCCAGGCTTGACTTTCCCACCAACTCGTCAGGCGGATATCCCAGGATCGCCTCAATCGCCGGATTGCAGTAAGTATGAATGCCCTGCAGGTCGATCGACCAGATCCAGTCGCGTGATGTTTCCACGATGTCACGGATCATGGAATCATGTTCGTGCAGTTGCTTTTGCGCTCGTTTTAGTTGCGTAATATCACGCCCTTCCGGCACGAGATAAACCACGTTACCTTCCTCATCCTGAACCGGACTCAGCGAGAAGTCGAATTCCCTGATCTCGCCGTCTGCCCTGGTATGAGTACATTCAAAACGGACAAATTCGCCGTTGGCGGCACTGTGAATGGCCTGCTGAACGGTGGGTATTTGTGCGGGATCCCACCAGGGCGTATCCCAGAAATATTGCCCAATCACTTCCAGCTCGTTGGCATCGGCAAAACCCAGCGCCGTTTTGTTCGCAGCCAGCAGCCGACCGTCACTATCGAGTAATCCCGTTAACTGATAGTGGTGGTCAAAAATCGCCTGCAGTTTCGTTTCACTGGTACGCAATTCCCGCTCAGCCCGCTTGCGCTCGGTAATATCGGTGACGAAAGCGAACAGATATTCTTCCCCGCCCCACTCCAGATAATTCGCGGTTACCTCGACCGGAAAGACGTGACCGTCTTTGCGCCTGTGCCGCGTTTCGAAAGTCATAACACCAGCTTCCCTGAATCGTTGCCATCCCGTTGCCCAGGCCTCGGCCGGCCAATCAGGGTCGACATCGGAAACCGACATGCTCTGCATTTCTTTCTCGGAATAGCCCAAAAGGCGACGCTGCGCTTCGTTCGTATAGACGACTCGACCGTTCGAGCGAATCCAGGCGATCGCGGTACTGCAAAGATCAACTGCATATTGAGTCAAACGGAGCGTCTCTGCTGTGTGCGGGCGATCAGCAATACGCGGCGGTTTGACGTTTGATTTCGTCATCGGCGGGTCGCTCCCGAATTCTCGCGTTCCCTGGCCGAGCTTCCCGCCAATGTGGACACGGTAGTCCAGTACGTTGAGAACCGGCGGGGCTTGCACAGGAACTGTAAGGAGGGAAGGCACCTTTGGGTTGCATACTGTAGCACGCAAAGGTTGCATCCTGTAGCGCGCAAATTAAGCCAGCTTTTGCCTGTTGTCAATCAGCCGATAACAACCAAACAACTTGCAACGTACGCTAACAAACGATTCGTCATGCTGTACGGGTTCAAGCAGGATGACCAGGACAGCAGTGCCAGTGGATTAACGCAATCGTTTAAGGCGCAAGGAAATTCCGAAAGATCTGGCGCAACTTCGAGATTGCAGCTACTCGCTCACACAAAAAACCGCTTTGTTCACGCGACAATCCGTCAAAATGGCGGGACATTTGCTGTTTTTTTGTTCTTTAGGTTGTCGCAAGGCGACGCTGAAGTGGGACGGCGACCGCTGGTTCCCGGATTTGGCCAATGCGATTGACTGATACCCTCGCCCCTCGTGCTTGAAAGTCGACGCACAGCCATTGTGGGCTGAGCCAGCGACGCTTGGAGGAGCGGGCGGTCTGAAGGCATGGTTGAAAGACTCCGTGCCTCATGGTCGCCGTGGTGATTCAGTACATCGTTTGCTATGGTTGGTGTTGCCGGATTCCGGAGTAGCCAACCATGACATCACAAAAGAAATCTGACAAGTCGCGTGCCAAGTCGGAAAAGAAGTCAGCCAAGACCGAACTCAAACAGCAAAAAAAGTCTGCAGCAAATGCGCCCGACGATGGACCATCACCAGCGGTCCGCTTTGCCGAATACGTCCGGGGTGGCCTTTTCGTCCTGACCGGAGTTTCCATGATCGTCGCGCTCGTGCTCGGTCAACGCGGCGCCATCATGTCACTGGACGACGTGATCGACAGTTTGTTCGCAGCTACGGCCGGCAAGATCATTCTGATCCTGATCGGCCTGGCCTTGCTGATTTACGGATTCAAACAATTGCGGCTGGTACGTTGAATGATGTGGCGCGGACCCAATGTCACATCCAAACCAATGAGGAATGCGTCGAAATGAGATTCAGGTTTCTTTGGGTAAGCCTTTTGACCCTGGCGGCGACTGGCACCGCCCTTGCACAGGACTCGGAAGTCGTACATGAGTTGGATTTGCTTGTCGATTCGCGCGGGCTCAGTCGGCGACTGGATGTGTTCGCGGTCGACCCGGAAAAACAATACACGATCGGCGACGAGCAACATACGATCGGCGCCGGATTCCAGCCATCCGTGGTGATGGATCACGAGGGAACCATCCACGTGTTCTTTCAGGCGCGGCTCGGTGGGTCAGGCGATCGCTTGCCCAAGTTGATTGCCCATGTTACCAGTCAGGACGGCGGGGCGACCTGGTCGGAGCCACGATTCGTCAGTACGGTCCCCATGCAGACGTACGCGATGTCGGCTTTCCTTCGCACCTCGCCCTCGGGAGCCAAACGCATCTCGGTGCTCACCAGTCTGTCGATCGACGAAACGATCAAGCGGATCGAGGACCCGGAATTGATACAACGTCGACTGGGAATCGACGTGACCAGATTTTCGAGGCGAGCGGCAACGCTGGTGCTGGAATTCTATTCGGACGACCTGGGCGAAACATGGCAACGCAAGGAGCACTATGGCCTGTCTGATCGCGTCTACCAACGGAATGGCCGTGACTACTATTTGGCTTTCATCAATCTGATCGGACAGGTGCGGCCTGTCGAAGCAGGTCCGCATGAGGGCCGATTGCTACTCGGTGGTCCGCTCCGCGGCGACTACCTTCCCTGCCCGGACCATCCGCACTTTCGAGACTATTCACCCAGCAGTTCCCTCATCTTCAGCGATGATGACGGTGAGTCCTGGCAGTTTGCCGGAGTGATCAGTGACGATTCCGCATTCCGGCACAACGAAGCCTCCGCCGTTCCTGTCAACGGTGGCCAACAGGTCCTGCTGGTACGCAGGAACAACTCTCGCGATGCCAACGGAAAAATGGCGCACCTGAGTCATGACGGCGGGGAAACGTGGGAAGACGGATATGTTTCCAACATCGCTGCGACACGTTGCTTGCAGGTTTTGGAAACACACGGCGACCTGGTGTTGTGTTCCGCGCCCGGGACGACGGATCGAACTCATGGCACGATCTACGTCAGTCGCGATGGCGGCAGGAACTGGACACCCAACTTGATCGAGGAAGGTCCGTTTTCCTACAGCACTGTCAATCGATTAGCCGGCGATTACCTGATCTGTTGCTACAGTCGCGGTCACCACGGCGAGCAGGGGATCGCCGCTCGCGTATTTTTGATCAAGTGGCTGGAGGACGAATAAGGGCGCATTCCCGTTCGTTCCAGGTTCACCTTCCCTCCAGACTAAAACCTACAGCCTCGCGCCCGACTTGCCATCTCGTTCATCCTGTAAGTCCTGTCAAAACCGCAGCCTGAACTTCTTCCTCTGGCCTGATCCCTCTTCCCTCGCGCCTGCCCACGGTACCGCTAATCGACACTGATCCACGCTAATTTCGGGCAGCCAATCATTTGCGTTCATTAGCGGTTCCTGATCTGCGAGGAATTGCGGGCACTCAGGAACTGTCTGAATTCTCGTAAGAGACAGTTATGGACGCCGTGCCTTTTTCCAGGTCGATCTTGGAAAGTTTTACCCGCTGAGCGACCAGCCCGGTCCGCTTTTCGATATCGCGCACCAGCTGCTCGCGAAATTCAGGCTTCAACAATTCGAGGTTGTCATAAACGATATCCTGTTTCGCCAGCTTGGTTGTTTTCAGTATCCGTTCAAACATCAGCGTGGCACACAGGATTGCCATATTTGTAAACGCCAGCTCTGCATAGCTGGTCTTTTTGTTGGAAAGTGAATTGATCACCGCAATTCCGATCACGATGAACAGGTAAGTCATTTCCTTCACACGAATTGAATCCGTGCGATAGCGAATAATGGCAAAGATGGCGAACAAGCCGAGCGCCATTCCCAAACCAAGATCGTCGAATTTCTTGAGTGTAAAGCAGATAAAAAACACCATGACGTTCATCAGGACGAACGTAAACACAAAGGGTCTGCTTTTCTGGTGTTGGTAATAACCAACCCCCACAATCAAGGCGAGCATCAGACAGTTGATGGCAAATCGAACGAGCAGCTTCAGCATGTCGTCGTCGTAAAGCGGTATTTCCAAAAATTCCATGTGAACTCATTTGAACGTAAGGAAGTGATCGACAGCTGTTGGCCGGACGTCCGAAAACACAATCCAGGTCAAGCTGCCAACGTTATTTGGCGCCATCACGCTCGGGCAATTCGCTGATTGCCGGATGGTCGAGCAGGAACTTCGAGCGCTTTTCGGCAAACTCGCGGAGACTTCCCGGTTTTGCGGGTGTTGCCTGGCTGGTCGCTTGCTGAAAGGCTTCGTAAGACATCAACTTGCGAGTATCCGCTTTGACTTCCTCCTCAATTAACTGTCGCGCGTTCTCGATTTGAGGGCCCAAGTGCTCCCTCGCGATCCAGTCCTCCGCGATGGTGCGAACATACTGGAGGTACCGCTCCTTCAAGGCGGGGTTGGCCAGCAAGCGACTTCGTAACGGGAATCGCTCCTGATCCAGTCCGACGAGTGGGTCAAGTTCATATCCCGAACTTGCGGGCGCACCGTTTCGCTCTGCGCCGCGGCGTCCTCGCCCGGCACCACCCCGGTCGCGTGGCGGTCCGAATTCGCCGGGCGGCGGACCAACACCTTCAGGCCCTTCTGGCGGTGGCCCTCCTGGTGGCGGCCCTCCCGGTGGCGGCCCTCCTTCTGGTGGACCTCCGCGAGGTGGCCCGCCTCCGCCAGGTGGCCCGCCAAACCCGTCAGGGGGACCTGGTCCACGCCGTCTTCCGCCTGGTCCACCTGGCCCCCCGCGTCCGCCACGCGAAGCCCGAAATGACTCGTTCATGTCATGTGGGAGAATATGAAACTTGCCATCCGGATTCTGGTAGATGCAATAGTCACTGGCGCGGGTCCAGTAGCCGTCGCTGTTGATCGTTGCAACGTCAAGGGCAAGGAACCAAAGTACTCCGTCAATGTCCAGAATCGGCTCAAGCGCAGACTCAAGGTCTTCGACTGGAGTTTCGTTCAACACGCGGCAAAGCTCAATCAAGTCATCCCACGATTCCTGTTTGTCTTTGGATTTGATTTCATAGCGGGAGCGATATTCTTCAATATCGTCCCCCAGATACCTCAGGCCACCGTCGCCCCGGGGACTGCCGCCAACTTTCCAACGGGCCCCCTTCCGCGTGCCATAGTTTTCTTCCACAAACTCCTTGTTGAACTGCTGGACGTTGGCGTAGATCCCCCAATTACGCCCGTTAATAACCACTTTCACGAAATTGACTTTGGGTGCCGCGATTTTCTCGCTTGCGATACGGGAATACAAATACGAACTCATTAAGCTGGCGTCGCCATTACAGTTCAACAGATTCAGAGTTTTGTACCCGAGCAATCTCTGTTCGTCGTCGATAAAGTCCATCGACAAATTCAACGATCGCTTGAGTCCCGCAGGAACCGAAAAGAAAGAAGACGCGCCGCGAAAGCTGACTCCGACGTTCGGATACGTTTCGCCGTCAACGCTCAAGGTCGCGGGAACTTCGACGTCAGTCGGTTTGAACTCGGCGAGCTCCTGCTCCCAGTCATCTTGTTCAAACTGAATAAATAGCGTTCGCAAGACCTTATCATCATAAAGGCCTGCATTGGGAAAGACTTCAACGTCCGCCGGATCGACTTTCGCTCCCTCCGAACCGGTTGGACGGGCACCACCGCGTCCACGAGCTCCCCGGCCTCCCCGGCCTCCCGGTCCCCGCCGCCCCGGACCTCGAGCACCGTTCTCTCGAGACCTGGCCTGCAGCCATTCCCTGGCTTTTTTACGCTCTTCCGTATTGAGAATTCCGTCACCGTCAACATCGAAGTCTTTTACAATCTCCAGGTCCGCTGCGTTGGGGCCACCCGGCCCACCCGGGCCACCAAAACCCGGAGGCTGAGCATTTGTTTCGGTAGCAAACAGGCAGCCCCAAAACAGAATGAAGACAAAAATCGTCAGTTGGCTGGCGATTTCTTTGGTTGTGATTCTCATATTTTTCATTCTTCCGTTAATTTGCAGCGAAAGGTATTCCTGACTCGCTCCATTGAACAAATTAAGGAGCAGCCAGGAGAACAGGGCAAAAGCAATTAACTCGATTACCTCTGCACCCTGCTGTTGGACAAGCTGGTCGTTGAGGAACGGCCTTGTTGCCGGTCGTTGTCTGGGACATTCTGGCGACGGACTGAAAGCCTTCCCGTGATGGTCTCGGGACGAAGTTTAATTGCTCAACCTTAAACGAAGGTGAATGGGAAACTGTTTTTCTGATTTGTTTTTCCAGTGAACCCGCTGGATAGAAGATCGAAGAGGCACCGGTTTTGCAGGGACGTGGCTCGGTTGAGTATGGCACTTGCCGAGCCGAAAACCCGGTTCTTTTTGCCATATTCACGTTTGTTTAAGGTTGGCACATTACCATTTGTGAGAGGTATCAATACCGGATTGCTTCGCAAGATGGCCTTGCCGAGCCGTCGCGAAACCGGCGACTTCCAAATTGATCGATACAGCGAGTTGGTTTTGAGAGTACTTGTCGTTGAAGATGAACCGGACTTGCTACGCGCGATCTGTCAGGCGTTGCGCGAGCATGGATATGCCGTTGATCCGGCCGACGATGGTGAGGCAGGCTTACTAAAGGCTCTCAATCGGGACTACGACATTGTGATTCTCGATCTGATGTTGCCGAAGCTGTCAGGGCTGGAGTTGCTTGGCGAGCTACGCGAAAGAAAACAGACTCCTGTGCTCGTCCTCACAGCAAAAGATACCGTGGCGGATCGGGTTACCGGACTGGACTCCGGAGCCGACGATTACCTGGTGAAGCCGTTTCAACTGGCTGAACTCAAGGCTCGCCTCCGCGCATTGATCCGCAGAAGTGCAGGACAGGCAGACCCGGTGATCACGACGGGTGGAATCACGGTCGATACCGCCGCCCGACGCGTTTCCATTGCAGGCAATCCGGTCGAACTGACGGCGCGCGAATACGGGCTGGTCGAATTGCTGGTCATGAATCGCAACAGACTGGTGACTCGAACGATGATCTATGACCATTTGTTTGACGAGAACCACGATTCGCTGTCCAACCTGGTTGACGTCTACGTCTCGCGATTGCGTTCAAAGCTGGGCAAGGAATTCATCACAACGCGACGTGGCGAGGGTTACATTGTCCATGATTAAGTCACTACGTAGCCGTATTCAGATCTGGAACGCACTAATACTTGCTGTCGTCATCGGCGTGTTTGGAGGTTCGCTCTACTTGCAACAACGCAACAGTGTGCTGCGATCGGTTGACAACGAGATACGCGCTGCGGTTGCAGTGCTGGCTGGAAAACTTCAGGCGGCATCGCCGCGAACGATGCAACGCTATTTGTTCGAAGGCCTCCGCGGTGATCTGCATAGTCCGCAATTTTCCGAAAGGCGAATGGGACCTCCGCCCGACGATATTCCCGCTTTTGGACCTCCTGGAGATGGTGCTCCGCCGGCAGGCTTTCCGCGAAGCGAACCGGGTGGTCGCGGGCAACCTGGGGGATTGCACCGGTTGGTCGCCAAACTGGACCGGGATTTGTATCTTCCCAACACGTTTCATCCGAATCGAATGAACGGAGTTGTTGAAGGACCCTATTTTCTTATCTGGCTCGGCGACGGACAGGAAGTCAAGAAGTCGACTGACCTCGAGGTCCCATTCCCCGAGTTCACCAGGCCCGAGAATGCGAGGCCCGGGGACAGGCGACTGCAGGAAATCACTTTCCGCCAACGGGATTCTTACCGCGAAGCGTGGGCGCCGGGCGCACCGGGTACACTTGTTCTGGTCGGCCGCAATATTAAGCAGGATATGCAAGGCCTCAGTGTCACCGGTTGGTGGATCGGTGGTTCCGGGGCCATCGCATGGTTACTGGGACTGGGCGGCGGATGGCTGCTGTCGCGTGGTTCGACAAAACCGATCGAAGCAATCAGCAAGGTGGCGTCTGATATATCCGAACGCAACCTCGCAGGGAGAATTGATACTGCCACGATGGATGTCGAGTTTGCCGGACTTTCGAAAACGCTGAACAGTTCGTTTGCCCGGCTGCAAACTGCGTTCGAACGCCAACGTCAATTCACGGCAGACGCATCGCATGAACTTCGAACACCACTGTCTGTTTTGCAAACGCATCAGCAGCTGGCGCTTTCGAAACCCAGAACAGAAAAGGAGTACCGGGAAACACTGCAAACCTGCGAGCGCGCCGTCGAGCGCATGAATTCGCTGGTCGATTCGCTTTTGATGCTGGCCCGTGTCGATTCTGACGATGCGGCAGCTGGATTTTCGAGCGTTGATTTTCATGGACTTGTTCAGGACGAGATTGACAAACTGCAGCTGGTGGCAGCACGAAAGAACCTGTCGATTTGCAGCGATTTACACACTGCGACGATTTGCGGTGATGAAAACCAGCTGGGCAGGGTGATTTGCAATCTCCTGACCAATGCCATTCAATACAGTGAACCGGAAGGCACTATCCAGATCGTGCTGACAAATAGCGGCGACCAGATGAAGCTGGAGGTTACCGACTTCGGTGAGGGGATTCCCGAACAGGATCAGGCAAGGATCTTTGACCGGTTTTATCGGGTTAACAAGGAACGCTCGCGTGAAACCGGCGGCAGCGGATTGGGGCTGGCAATCTGCAAGTGCATTGTCGAACGGCACGGCGGAACGATCACGGTAGAAAGTACCGAGGGTTCGGGAAGTACATTCCGCGTGACGCTGCCGACGGTCGAGTCAACGTAAACGATGATCATCCGGCCAGCCAATTGTTCCTGCCTGGGCCTTCTTGCTTCCATCAACCAGCAGCCCCGGCTCCTTCCCTCGCACCTAACCCCTCGCGCCTCCCCAAGTTACCGCTAATCGACACTTATCAACGCTAATTCCCAACAGCCAATTATCAGCGTTCATCAGCGGTTCCTCATCTGCGCGGAATTGCGGGCAGGATGAGCAAGATCTAGCTGATGCGATCCTGTTCATCCTGTACATCCTGTCAAAACCGCAGCCTGAACTTTTTCCTCTGGCCTAATCCCTCTCCCCTCGCACCTGCCAGGCACGTTCGACACAAATTGGAAATGAACCAGGAATGGGTCATTCGCATGCCCTTGTCATACAAGGGACGCCGCCTTACTGCCATGCCGAGCTGGTGGCGGAAGGGAACTCTTCGTGGAAGCTCAAAATGCCCTTGTTGCTGCCGCAGATATAAAGCCCGTCGCCTTGCTTGAGTGTAAACGAGGCAGGAAAGTCGGTTATGATTTTCTCGCCGCGCTGGACCGCTACGACGCTGCAGCCGGTGCGTTCGCGGATCTTTACCTTGAATGGATGGCGGCCAATGAATTGACTGGAGTCAATCTTCACCAGCTGGGCGCGCGATTGCAGCTGCATTGGCTCACCAAGAACGTGGTGATTCAGGAGTTGCCCCGCAACTTCGCTCAGTGAAAGCACAAAGTCGGCACCGGCGTGTTTGATACGCTCCACGTTGTTGGCGTGGATGGCACTGGCGATGACCGGTACATCCGGCGCGTGTTTGCGTACCATCGTCGCGGCGAAGACGGCGGAATCGTCACTTTCCAGCGTGATGATTACGACCCGGGCCGCAGCGACGGAGGCGCGTTCGAGCAGTTCACTGTCGATGACTTCACCGACAACATCGGCGACGTGGTCGCCGGTCGGGGCGACGACACACGTGTTCTCGCTGGCGTCGGTGAGCAACTTGACAACTTTTTGCCCAACTTCTCCCCGACCGAGCACGACGATAGTTCCCTCCTCGGTGATCGGGCGAGCAAACTCGGGAAGTTGTTGAATGGTCTCCGGGTTTCCAATCGCCAGCAGCACGGTATTCGGCCGCACTGGCTTGTCGACCGCCGGGGGGCAGCGCGTTTGGTTGCGCGGCCACTGACCGACGATGTACCAACCTGTTCGAGCCCGAAATCCAACTTCGGCCAGCGTCCGGTTGGCCAGCGGGCTACCTTCATGAACGCGCAGCTCCGCTGCCACCAGTCGTGGCTTTAACAATTGCAAACCGACTACGCGCGGATTGATCTTTGCGCTGGCCTGGGCAGCGAGTGCGGCGGCCAGGACGTGACTTGGAGTGAAAGCCGCTGTAGCTCCCGCCAGCAACATAAACTCCCGGCGTTCAGGATCGTCAATCACGGCGGCGATCGGGCCAGTGAACCCTCGCTCTCGTGCGGCGTTTGCCAGCAATGCATCTTGCTCGTCATCGCCGTTAGCCACCAGGGCGCGCGCTGTTGCCAGGGGTGCGAGATCCATTAGTTCCTCGGCTGGCCTCGCGTTCACGACTGGCTGCCCGCGCTTGTGGAGTTGGCGCGCCACCGCTTCGTCTTCCTCGATGACCAGGGAGGGCAAACTACGGCTTTCGAGTTCGCTCAATAGTGATTCGACCTCCGGTCCGTAACCGTAGACGACCACAACATCTGTGACGTCGGGCAACGCTTTCGGCAACATCAGCTCATCAGAACGTTCTCCGATGAGTGATTCCTTGAATTTGTCGATTTGCAGAATGCCGCGCGTGGCACCCGCCAGGGGAACTGCTTTGCCCTCCAACAGCACGGCGCAGCCCTTGAGAGCGAGCGGTGTAAACAGGTTTAACAAAAAAGCGGTGAAGATCAAAACCGAAAAAACAGACTGGTCGAAAGCGCCTTCGCTGAGGGCCAGCGCAGCGAGGATGAATGCCAATTCGGCTCGTCCGCACATGCCGACGCCGACGGTTAAGGCTTCTCGCGGTGGTAGTCCCATGCGCAGGGCCATGGACCCCGCCGAGACGATTTGGCCCACGATCACTGCCAGAGTCAGGATCGCCAGGAAACCTACGTCCGATGTGCTGATGTCGAAAGTGACGGAGAAGCCAAGTGAAATGAAAAAAATTGGTCCGAGAAACGAATACGCAATACCGTAGGCGCGGTCGGCGACGACCCTGACCAAATTGGGATGGGCCACCTTTTCCTCAAAAAACAGTCCGGCCAGGTAAGCGCCCAGAATCATGTGCAGGCCGATCGCCTCGGCAAATAAACCGGCGGCGAACGCGATCATCAGGATAAACGTAAAGCCCTTGCCGCCTTCGGAGCGGAACGGAAGGGACAGCTTTGGATAAACGAAACGCCCCAGAAGCAGGGCGACGCCGAAGAAGGCCACCACCTTGCCGAGAGTGATTGCGATGGCTATCGGCTCAAACGAACCGCCCGTGAGCACACCAATGATCAGACCGAAAAAAATCAGGGTCAGCAGGTCGTCGATAACGCAACTGGCGATAACCACTCGCGCCACGCGTGTATTGTCCAATCCCAGATCTTTCAGGCACTTCAGCGTGATGACCACCGCGGTGGCGGTCATGGTCAGACCCACAAAGGTGGCTGCTACCAGCGACAGACCGAATGCCGAGGCGACCAGGAAGCTAACCGAGAACGGCACGATCGCGCCCACGACGGCCACCCCCATCGAGCGCTTCAGCGCTTCGTAAAACTCCAGTGGTTGGGTCTCCAATCCGGCGTGGAACATGAGAAAAAAGATGCCGATTTCCGCTAGCAACTTGACGGCCTCACCGGGCTCGATCAGCCCCAGCACGGCAGGCCCCACCACCACCCCCACGATCAATTCGCCCATCACGGTCGGCAGGCCCAGGGGACGCAGCGTGACCGCCACCAGCCAAATACCGGCGAGCAGGATCAACAAATCCAAAGCGATTTCGTGCATCAAACTGGGCGCCGTGAGGCGATCCGAAGACAAAAAACCTTGATCGTTCCAATCATTAATTTACCTTGAAACGATGTGCGCGGGAGAGGGCATAATAGTCAACGTGATACCTGCGTTCGAAATGAACTCAATTTCACGTCTGAAACATGTTGTGTTTCGAGGACCGGCAGCCCAGTTGGCAAAAGCCTTCCTCTCCGCGCCCCGTATCTCCACGGTTAAAAACAACATCGGACATCGCACCGCTTTTCAACGCCTATCGACGCTGATCTCTTCGCGCCTGTCGTCATATGCCCTCATGGGTGGAGACCAGCCAATAGACTGCAGGACAATCGTCAGGGAAACACAGGCAAGGACTACAATCGCCACGATGGTCCAGATACGTTTTAGCGGCGTTCCCTTGTCAGCGGCCCCAAGAACGGCACCAGCAAGTCCCAACTCAAGTGACTGGCCGAGCCACCAGCCAAACAGCAACGGTAACTCGATCGTGCTAATCGAATAGAGTCCAAGTACCAAAGCGCCCCAAACGACGAAGCCTGCACTGGCCCCCAATCGGAATCCGCCGCCGGCACTGCGAACATTCAGTTGCCGTAGCAACCAGTACAAACCAGCAATGAGCATCAGGAACGCCAGATATCCCAACGGGATTCGGCGAAACGCTTCCTGGGGTTCCAGCAGGAAACGGTTTGGCTTGACGTAATGACTTGCCAGCAACCCTCCATGCAACAGAAAATCAACACCTAAAGACAACACCCATGCCGCTGCCAGCGATAGCAGCATTCGTGCAACCGTTGATTTTTCTGCAACGGACTGATTAAGTTCAGTTGGTCGTTCGGGCACGGCCGCCTCGCTCAATGGGCCAGATACCTGCTCGATTATCCTGACGAAAAATGGAAGTTGTGTCCAGGAATTGGGTTCTTCGCCAGACTTCTTCATTGGGTATGATGTTCAGACGAACAACAACCCAAATATGGAATTGGACGTAGCGCCACATCAAAAGGAAAATGGTTCATCAGCCTCACCCACTCAATCCCAATCCGCATGACCACGGCACGATTGATCTGACGCAATATGGTGCTCCGTACAATGTCAATTCGGCAAATGTTTCGGCATCCAGCGTGCGGCCCAATTACGACGTTTGCGTAATCGGTGGTGGAATTCACGGAGTGGGGGTCGCACAGGCTTGGCCGAGGGCACATCCAGCCGCAGCAGCAAGTTGATTCACGGTGGCTTGCGATATCTGGAGCAGTTCCAGATCGGTCTGGTTTGGGAGAGTCTCCGCGAGCGAGAGCTCCTGTTCCGCATCGCGCCTGATCTGGTAAAGCGGCAGAAATTTTTTATTCCCGTGTATGGCAGGACCTCCCGCGGTCCGCGGGTTATCAAGGCCGGCTTGCTGATGTACGCCGTTTTGGCAGGTGGACGCAAAAACACCTGGTTCAAGACGGTTCCCAAATCCGAATGGGATCAGCTTGACGGTTTGAATCAAGCGGGAATCAAACGTGTATTGCAATACGTTGACGGGCAAACGGACGATGCCGGACTGACTCGCGCCATCATGCAGTCAGCCCAGGATCTTGGGGCAGACCTGTTTTACCCAGCCCGCTTTGTTTCAGCCGAAATTGGCAATGATGAAGTTAAAGTTGCGTTTCAGCTTGCCGGGAATTCATTAGCCACCCGCGTCAAGGCGGTCGTCAATGCGGCAGGGCCATGGGCCAATCAGGTACTCGGTCACTTCAAGCCAAAGGTGGAACCCCTGGCTGTGGAAAATGTTCAGGGTACTCACGTTGAATTTCCTGGAGTCATCACACGCGGCTGCTATTACGTCGAGGCCGAAGACAAGCGGGTGGTGTTTGTCATGCCATGGCAGGACCGCACCATGGTGGGCACCACCGAAGCGCCTTTCCAGGGCAATCCCGATGAAGTGACACCCCTGGATAGCGAAGTACAGTATTTGCGGGACACTTACCAAAAACACTTTCCGGATCGTGACCACACGATCCTGAACCAGTGGGCCGGTCTGAGAGTCTTGCCCGTCGCGACCGGTGCAGCATTCAAACGCTCACGCGAAACCCAGTTGCCCGTTGACAATCCATCACGCCCCAGGGTGCTTTCGATTTATGGCGGCAAGCTGACCGGATACCGCGCAACGGCACAGAAAATCATGAAGATTCTCTCCCGGACTCTTCCCAGAGTTACTCCGGTTGCAAAGACCAGCGAATTGCCTCTGGAAGATCCCGGGGCCCTTTCCTGAAAGTCTCGACCATCGCATCGGTCTTTCTTCCTCTGGCCTAATCCCTCTTCCCTCACGCCTGCAGACGTACCGCTAATCGACACTGATCAACGCTGATTCCCGGCAGGAGGTCATTAGCGTTCATCAGCGGTTCCTGACCGGCGCGGGTTGCGAGGAAGCACACCACGGAGACACGGAGTTAGTACTGATTTGTTTTGCTCCGCGTCTCGGTGGTGTTAATCGTTACCCCGTCTCTGCCTCTCGCCTAATGCCTCTTCCCTCGCGCCTGCCCAAGCCTTTTCTACCTCTGCCACCCGAAAATGCGTGTTTGTTTGGTACACGTTGTGTTGTCGGTTTAGAATCAGCGAATTCCGGCGGGTCTCGGCATCCAGTTGATCCCGCCTCCATTGATTCAAATCACTACGACTCATGAGTCCAGCAAAACGGCTGAACTGGATCTTTTTCGGGATTGTGCTGTCGCTGATGCTGCCGGCACTGGGAAGCATCGTCTCGATGGTGTTCTTTCCCGAAACTCGATTCGCCCACTTGCCAATCCACTCGCTGATCGAAGCCATGGGCGGACTGATGGCCATCGCGATCGCGGGAATTCTGATTGTTGAGCGCCCGCGGAAAGACTTTTCGGCTCATTACCCGTGGATGGCCAGCGCGCTGATAGGGATGGGGGTGCTGGATTTGTTTCATGCCGGTGTCCAGGTCGGCACCTCGTTTGTCTGGCTGCACAGCACCGCTACTTTCATTGGTGGAGTCCTGTTTGCGCTGGTGTGGCTGGGTTCACGAGGATCCGGTGGCCGCAATCTTCCCTGGCTGGTACTGGCAGCGACGGTCCTTTTCGGCATCCTCTCATGCGCATTTTCATCGCGGATACCCACGATGGTGGTTGATGGCCAGTTCACCTTTCTGGCCCGCGCACTCAACATTGGTGGCGGGCTGGGTTTCCTGGTGGCAGGGGTATTTTTCGTGCGCCGATTCCAGCAGCGTTGTGATCACGAGGACTGGCTGTTCGCCGTGCACACGATCCTGTTCGGTGCCGCCGGAATCCTGTTTGAGTTGTCGGCTTTGTGGGACGCTGCATGGTGGTGGTGGCATATTTTGCGAATGGTTGCCTATCTGGCAGCATTGACGTTTGCCATTCGTGCCTACATGGACGCGGAACGCGAGTTGATAATGGTCAATCGCAAGCTGAATGATTTGAATCGCAATCTCGATCAAACTGTCGAGGAACGCACTGCGGAGCTGAGCCACGAACGGTTTTTGCTGCAAACCTTGCTGCAATATCTTCCTGACGCCATCTACTTCAAGGACCAGGACGGGAATTACTCGCGGGTCAGTCAATCTTTCGCCAGTCGTCTCGGAAAAAACCGGGACGATATCATCGGCAAATCCGACGCAGATCTTTTTCCCCACGATTATGCTGCGGATACGCGGGCGGAAGAGGAATTGTTGATGCGCTCCGGCAAGCCGGTCATCGACAAAGAGGAATTTGTGCCCGGCCCTGGTGAAAAGGAATTGTGGTTTTCCACAACCAGACTGCCGCTGCCGGATCCCCAGGGGAAAATCGTGGGAACGTTCGGCCTGTCCCACGACATTACCGCGCGGAAAGAGGTGCAGGATGCGCTGATCGCGGCCAAGCAGGCTGCGGAAAAAGCCAATCAGGCGAAGAGCGATTTCCTCGCGAACATGAGTCACGAGATTCGCACGCCGATGAATGCCATTATCGGAATGACGGAATTGTTGCTGGACGGCGAGTTGAACACAACGCAACGGGACTACATGAGCACGGTGCTGGAATCCGCGGAGGCCCTGCTGGCCATCATCAACGAGATTCTGGATTTCTCGAAAATCGAGGCCGGCCAACTGGAACTTGAGACACTGCCACTGGACCTGCGCGAAGAACTGACCGACATGCTGAGGACGCTCGGGAGTCGGGCGTTCAGCAAAGGACTGGAACTGACGCTGCAGGTTAATCGGGAGGTTCCCGGACGAGTCGTTGGCGACGCCATGCGAATTCGACAGATATTGCTGAACCTGGTAGGAAACGCCATCAAGTTCACCGAACAGGGCGAAATCGTTGTCGCCGTGTCGTGTCTGGAAGTGTCGGATCATAACGCCCTGCTGCGTTTCGAAGTTCGGGATACCGGGATGGGTATTCCGGAAAGCAAACTCAAGACGATCTTTGCGGCATTCGCCCAGGCGGATACCACAACGACCCGACAGTTTGGAGGTACCGGATTGGGTTTGACGATCTCGTCGCGACTGGTGGAAGCAATGGGCGGCCAGATCCGCGTGGAAAGCCGTCCGCATGAGGGAAGTACGTTTCAGTTCTCAATCCGGGTCGGTGTGGCACCGCGTTCCAAATCCGACGAGCTTCCATCACCTGATCTCGACGACCGACCCGTGCTCGTCGTGGATGATAACGCCACGAACCGTGAAGTGCTGCGGGAAATGTTGTTGTGCTGGGGCATGCGGGTCGGCACCGTGGCGAGCGGGCAGGAAGCGTACGAGTATCTTCGGCAAATTGCCAACGGACCCGCTACCATTCCGCTCGTGCTCAGCGATGTCAACATGCCCGAAATGGACGGCTTCATGCTGGCTCGCCGGATTCGCAATCACGACGCGCTGAAAAATACAGT
>CAMYKF010000331.1 GCA_947258905.1 uncultured Pirellulaceae bacterium
GATCTGCAGAACCTGAATCAAATCAACTTGCACGGTTAAGCTGAACAACGGCAGGTCACAGTGGGTGGCGGTTGCACGATTGGACAAATACTCGCTGAGTTGAATCGCCATGAGTTGACGCTACCGTCGATTGGGCTGATTACCGAACAAACGATTGCCGGCGCCACTGCCACCGGCACGCATGGCACAGGCAAACCAGGCATTTCACATTTCATCCAGTCCGCCAAAGTGGTTTGCTTTGAGGAAGGGCGGCCGGTACTTCGTGAAATCAGCGACGGCGACGAGTTGCGAGCGGTGCGTTGCTCGCTGGGCGCAATGGGAATCGTCGTTGAGCTGACGTTTCCCGCCATTCCGCAGTACTTCGTGACCGACAGACTCGTCCGCTTCGGGTCGCTGCAGGAAGCACTTTCCAGGGAATCACAAACGCCGCTGCAGCAAGTCTTCCTGATCCCGCTGGGATGGCAAATCTACGGCCAATGCCGCGAGGTCGCCGATACCAACCGAATCTCCAAAACCTCCTGGCTGTATCGCGCGTACTGGAACGTGGGGCTGTGTCTGGGGTTTGTGACGTTGATGAAGTTGCTGGTTTCCGTGTTGCGTTCACGCCGGCTGCTGCGCTGCTATTACCGCTGGCTGGCGCCGTGGTTAATTGTTACAGGCTGGAAGGTAACGGATCGCAGCGATCGCTTGCTGGTGATCAAGCACGAGTCCTTTCGGCATCTGGAACTGGAATTGTTCGTGCCCCAATCCCGGATCATTGAAGCCGCCGATTTCCTGATCGAAATACTCAGCGCCGCTGACCGTGCTGACTATCGAGTTTCCGGGGATACCCGGCGGCGACTGGAAGAAGTGAACATGGCGGATGCGTTGAACGACATTCGCGGCAAGTTTTCGCATCACTGCCCCATCTGCATTCGCAAGATCTTGCCGGAAGATACCCTGATCTCAATGGCTTCGGGTGACCAAGCCTGGTATGCCATCAGCCTGATTACCTACGCCCAACCTCGCGACGATTTCTATGCGGTAACGACTTTTCTGGCCAACAGCTTCTTTCGCCTGTTCGGTGGGCGGATTCACTGGGGCAAGTGGTTTCCGCTGGAAGCTGACACCGTCGAGCAGCAATATCCGGAACTGGACAGGTTTCGAAAAATCTGTCGTGAGTTTGATCCTGCGGGCAGGTTCCAGAACGAGTTCGTCCAGCGAACCCTTGGACTGCAGCCTGTTGTCCGGGAAAGCGTTTAGGTGCCGCGAGTTCCTTCTCCCCTGGGGGGAGAATCCCGGCGCGCCGGGAGCAGGCCGCATCAGGGGGCAGAGGCGGCATGGGTTTGCCAATTTCAAAGTATCGCCGCGATCAACACTTGTATGTTGCCGTGGATGGCTGTCACGGCGTGACTGTCCTAAAAAGGAGCAGCCGGTCATTGTCGCTCACCCGGGCAAGTATGCGCAAGACACTTCCCAGGGTGGAGAACACGGCATATCACCCTCCCCGCCGGGGCCGCCGGGGAGGGTCGAAGTCCCAATTCATCGGGACGAGGGGACGGGGATGGCTGACCGTCATGAGTCAGTGAACAATTCGCTCTTCGTAAACAAAACGCGCATAAAAGAAAACCACCTGCCCGCCGGAGCGAACAAGGTGGTCCTCGCCTCTTCATTTTTTCTCAGGTCTTCGCTGGAGGTGAATGCCACGTTCGCGACGACCCTGCGGTCCGCCTAGAAGCGGATACCGAATGCAAATCCACCATGACCGTGGCCGTGGCGATGGCGACGGTGGCCGTGGCCATAGCCGACACCGCGATAACCCCAATGCGAGCGGTGGCCGTAACCATAACCCACACGGTGCCGCGGATAGTGGTGACCGTAATGACCACCACCATAGTATCCGCTTCTATAGCGGATGCTGACGCCACCATGGCCGCCATAGCCACCATGGCCACCGTAATAGCCGCCATGGCCACCGTAGCCTCCATAGCCACACTGGGCTTGGGCATCAGCCGTGGTTACGAAAACCATGGCGCCAGCCGCCAGCAACAAAAAAGCAAATCGTTTCATGGACTCTCTCTCCAGGAATACGGGGAACAAAAACGAGGCGCACCAAAAATCAAGCCGTTTCGATGCATATCGACTTATGACAGCACGCGTCATGCCATAATATGACCGGGTCGGCCCAAACCGTGTAACAGCAAGGTTTTGAGCATCCTTTACGAACTTTACCAGGCGAACGAAATGCTCCAAAATCGTGGTCCATTCGACGACAACGTGTCACAACTCCGATCACACCATTGACTGAATTGATTGAATGATTTGATCCTGGCCGCCGCCGGCCCGCGAAAACCGAAAATGCAAGAGCAACCGGAATCTCCCGAAAACCCGCAGACCCGGCGTTTGCCGCCCGGACAACAACTGGTGGCGGACGACCGCTGGCCCTGGGTGGGCGAACGTAGTGCCGCCGGCGCTGATCGTCCCTGGACGCTGGCCATCAAGGGTTTGGTAATGCAGCCAACCGTTTTCTCGCTGCAACAACTGGCGGAATTGCCGCAAACCAGCATCGTCACCGACATTCATTGTGTCACACGATGGAGCAAACTGGACGTGGGGTTTGCCGGAGTGTTGCTGGAGACGGTATTGCGGAAATGCCAGGCTCAGCCGTCTGCTCGATTCGTGTCATTCATGGCTCGGTCCAGCCGCAATCACAGTTCCTCATTGCCGCTGCAGGAAGCCGTCGATCTGGGGACGCTGCTGGCGACCTCCGTCAACGGTCAGCCGCTGCCACCCGATCATGGCGGTCCGTTGCGTGGCGTGGTGCCGGGCAAGTACTTCTACAAAAGCGTCAAATGGGTCGAGCGAATCGAATTATTGGCGGCGGATCGCCCCGGGTTTTGGGAGTCCGATTCGGGTTACCACAACCAGGCTGATCCGTGGCAGGAACAGCGTTACATTGCCAGCTCGGTCGACCGCCGCGAAGCGGCCCGGCTGATTGAATCACGCAATTTTTCCGGTCTTGATTTGCTTAGCATCGACGTCCAAAACCTGGACCTTGCCGGTCTGCAGGCCAGTACGGCGACGCTGCGCAATGCAAACTTCAGCGGTTGCCAACTGGCGAGAGCGGATTTCCGCCAGGCCAACCTTTCCAACGCCTGTTTTCGCGGAGCTGATTTGCGTGGCACCGATTTTCGTGATGCCGATCTGGAAGGCGCCGATTTTGCCGTGGCCGATCTGCGTGGCGCCAACCTTGGCGGCTGTTCGTTGTTTGGCACCAGCTTTTGTGACACCGAGGGAGACAAGATCACGAACAGCGCTCGTACCGATCAGCACACGACGATCGACGAGTCCGCCATGGACGTATTGACGGAACCCCAACAACGCTGGCTGCAGGCCTTTCTGGCTCGCCTGCCTTGACATGTAGGTAGCGGTGTCTTCCAGCCGCCGTAATTCATTCACGAGAAAAACAAAAAAAGTAAAACGAAAAGGGGTCAGGCTACTTTAATGGAAAAACAGCCTGCCCCCTTTTTTGTCTGCGGCATGCCCAATTTGCAGATGATGGTCTGGTCAGGCATCAACATGCAGGATCAGTTTGGTCCCAAAATTGAAGCGTGGCGCGACATCGAAAAGGAAATACAGGACAATTGATGAGTCCGCCACGCACACGGCGGCTGGAAGCCACCGCTACTTGCTCTCTGTGCAGCCATCGGCCAGCGCAAAACAAAAGGCCTCTGTCACACCGTGACAGGGGCCTTCGTTCGACGGGTTTGCGATCAACGCTTATTTAACGTTGATTTCGATCTTGCGGGGCAAGACCTTTTCGCTCTTGGGGACGGTAATCATCAGCACACCGTTTTCACATGTGGCTTCGATCTTTTCGAAATCGACCTGAGTCGGGAAATCGAAGCGGCGCTCGAACTTGCCGGTCACGCGTTCCTGGTGAACACGCGTCATGTTTTCGTCGAGTTCGGGAAGTTTCTTTTCCCCGAAGACCATCAGTTGTTCATCGGCAACCTCGACCGAGAAATCTTCCGTGCCGATGCCCGGCAGTTCAACAGACAGTTCATAAGCGGTCTCGGTTTCCACGATATCGGTACGCGGCATCAGCCGACGCTCACCCGGTTTGCGTGCGCCAAAGAAATGCTCGAACAGGTTGTCGAGTTCCGGCGGCAACGTGTTGACGACTTTCTCAAGGC
>CAMYKF010000332.1 GCA_947258905.1 uncultured Pirellulaceae bacterium
ACAAAGAATTTGCAGCCAAGCTCGCTATACATTTCATCGGCGAGTTGCTGGCCGCCGCCGTACTGGATCCAGGCGTTTTGTTCCTGCGCCGTCATTCCGAAGGGATAGGCCGACAGAAAGGCAATCGCGGGAATCTTGCCATGCCAGTAATACGGCGTCCCGTGGCCCATTTCGACCTCGCCTTTTCTCACCGCATCAAGCGAGTCAAATGGCTTGACCAGCTCACCGCCACCATAAACCTTGATCCGAAGCTTGCCTTCACTGCCCTGCTCGATGAATTTTGCGAGCAATTCCGCTCCGGTGCCGAGGCCGGGAAAGTTTTTTGGCCACGTTGTCACCATGCGCCATTCCCTCAAGCCCTGGGATATAGCTGGAGTTGCCAAGCCTGCTGTACTTACACCTGCGGCACCCGTTACCGCTGCATTTTTAAGAAAATCGCGTCTCTTCATGAGATAAAGCACCTCTATTTAACTTTGCGTCCAGCAGGACGGCTCTTAGGTAAGGTTTTTATGGAACTATTTTCCAGAAGCACCTGCAGTGGCGTAACAGTGATTGAAATGTCAGGGAACTACTTGATACTTTACTCTAACCTTCCTGTTCCACCACGACCCTGGCGCGCAACCGGTCCCAATCGATAAACCCTCAAGGGCAACACAAATATTGCTGCCCGATAATCGCCATAGGTAAGACAAAATCTTTTGCACCCATGAATGGCGATCCAACGGCGTAAATGTGGTCAAAGTTGGTAAGCGTAATGGGGGCCTGGATTGGGAGCTACATAGATGAATTGTGCCAAAAGTGGCAGAACTGCACCCACTCGGTTGTTGGTGGCCTTGTTTGGAATTTGCTTTGCGTTTCTGTCTCTCGGGCTGCCCGCCCAGGGACAACAGATCCTGGAAAAGGCACGCCGTGACTCCAATGCCGGTACAGTCAGGATCATGACATCGGGCGTCGAGGGTGCGCGCATGATCGACGAGATTGCCTTCACCGTGAATGAACCGGGAAAAATGCGGGTTCTGCCGATGATCGGCGATGGCGGGGTTCAGAACGTCAATGACATCCTGTTCCTGCGTGGCATTGATATGGGGGTCGTTCACCACGACACGCTTGCCCTCCTGCGCAAGGAGAAAACCTACGGCCAGATAGAAAAGCAGCTGCGGTTCGTAACCAAACTGTTTGACGAGGAAATTCACCTCATCTCGGGCAGCGGCATCAGTGATATCTCCCAGCTGTCAGGCCGGAAAGTCAACTTCGGCAAGGCAGGCTCGGGCACATTCGCGCGCGCAGACCGGATATTCAAGGCTGTGGGCGTAGAAGTGGTTCCAGTCAATTTCGATCCGACACAGGGCCTTGAAAAGGTCGCCACCGGTGAAATCGCGGCGGCGTTTTATGTGGCAGCAAAGCCGTCAGCGATCCTGCAGCAGATTGCCGCCGGCTCGGGCCTTCGCGTGCTGTCGATCCCTGCCGTAGGAGAACTTGAAACGGCATATCGCAGATCGACACTGACCCAGAACGACTATCCCAACCTGATATCGGACAGCAAGTCTGTGGACACGATTGCTGTTGAATCGGTTCTTGTCGGTTACCTGTGGTCTTCCCCCAATGAAAGGTCGGGAAAGATAGCCAACTTCGTGACCGCCTTTTTTGAACGGATTGGCGAAATTCAAAAACCTTACAGATCCGCCAAATGGCAGGAAATTGATGTGCTGGCAGACGTTCCGGGCTGGCGCCGGCTGCAGATCGCCCAGGACTGGGTTTCCACCAGGTTTGCCGAGAAACGCAAGCAGGACGAATTGCTCGTGGCTTCATCGACAGGGGCACTGGAGGAGCAGTTCAGCGATTTTCTGGCCACTATCGAGCGAAGCGGCAGTCTTGAACAGGTAATTCAGGAACAGGTGAGGCAGCAACCTCAATCTGAAGAAAAGTTGGAAGATCTGTTTCGCGATTTCCTGCAATGGCGCAATACTCAGAACCCGCAATAGGCCATGTTGGAGATCCGGCAGCGCCACTGACGGTGACGGCCCCGCGCGTCAGTTTATTCTTCTCGGGACGGTATGATACTAGACATTTCGTCTATTTGGCCTGCAGAGTACGTGCAGGGATACCGAGCAGTCGGGAACTTTGTCCGGAAGGAGAAACGGCGCATGAACATACAATCCAGTCCATCGCTCTATGAACCCACTCAAAAAGGTTTGATATTTCCGGAAATGCCGTCCTTCTCCTCGCTGGAAGAGGAGCGTCGGTATCGCAAGGAACATCTCGTCGGCGCCTGCCGCATGTTTGCAAAACAGAAGTTCGATTACGGCTTTGCAGGACACCTGACGGTGCGCGACCCTGAGCGGAAAAACCTCTACTGGACCAATCCCATGGCGGTGCCTTTTTCGGCTGTCAGCCTGTCAAACTTAATTCTGGTGGATCATGACGGGCATGTGGTCGAAGGCGACTATGCGGTAAACCGGGCCGGCTTCGTGCTTCATGCAGCGGTTCACGAGGATCATCCCGACATTGTCGCGATGTGTCATGCTCATACGATTTTCGGGACGACCTGGGCGGCAACCGGCCGGGAACTGGATCCGATCAGCCAGGACGCGGCAGCGTTCTTTGAAGATCACTGTGTGATTGACGAAGAGGCGGGGAAGGTTGCTGTTGAAGTCGAGGCAGGAAACAAGGTATCGGCCGCCTTTGGAAAATACCGTGCCGCCATCCATCGCAATCACGGGCTGCTGACCGCAAGTCGTCACAGTATCGATGCGGCGGCATTCTGGTTCCTCGCCCTGGAGCGATGTTGTCAGCAACAACTGGTATTGGAGGCAACCGGCATCAAGCCGGTCCTCGTTTCGCCCGAGAAGGCACGATACAGCAGGGAGCATGTCGGCAGCGAATATATCGGCTGGCTGCATTTTCAGCCACACTACCAGGAAGCGCTGGCTGACAATCCGGACATGCTGTCCTGATTGCCAATATCGATGCCATGGCAGCGCCCATTCACATTCCGGATTCAGCGAACCCCGATGATCACGCGGTGACAGCTGCGCCACCTGCACTTTTATCGACCACGACTGTGGGGTGAAAAAGAGGGCCAATGCCAACGGTCACTCAACGAAAGAGTCGCCGGTATCAAACTACTTTGAAGCGCGAATTCATCCGGCCCGGTAAGTGTCGGCAGCTGCCAAAGTGCGCCTGCTGATGATGAGCCAATGGCGTGGTTTGGTTTGCCATAGCTATGGTCGATCAACAATCCGTTGATCAACCATCAAACGTCAAATCAGAAGGATGCAAATCGTGAAAACTCTAATTGCCGCTATCGCTCTTTCGATGGCCATCGCCACCCCGGTGTTCGCAGATAACCATGAAATGGGTGCTGTTGTTACCGAGAAAAAGGGTGACTTTTTTGCAGCCGATTTCATCGGCAAGGAAATCTACACTCGTGAAACGGAATGGGACGAAAACTTCTTCGCCAAAGACGGCTGGGAAACGGAATGGGAAAACATTGGTCAGGTTGAGAACATCATTCTCAGCCAGGATGGCTCCGTCCGTGCGGTAAAGCTCGAAGTTGGCGGCTTCCTCGGTATCGGAAGCAAACATGTTGCCGTTCCGATGAGCCGTCTTTCTTTCATCCGTCGTGATGGTGAGTGGGACAACTCACGAAAATGCCGGCATACGTGGTCCTTACCCCTGCGGAACGCCGCAAGATGTATGATCCCAAGATGTAACCGGACAGCTTTGAAAGCTGTCCATCATTGACGATGTAAATCTGGAAGGCCGTTTCCGGCATCACTCGTCCGGCGACGGCCCTCTTTCGGAACCGCTCACTCTAGATCAGGATGATTTCAAAGTGTTAGAGCAATTTTATGGGTTCATTTGAACCCATGTTGCTCTAGTTTTCCCAATCGGTACCGACGGGATCGTCATCCCTTCTTTTCTCTTTTTTAATGACGTCATCGGCCTCGTTGAGGTCTTCTTTCGACGCTTGGCCCGTCTGCCGGTAGCCTGTTTGCTGCTCTGTCAGTGCAAGGCCATAGAACATGGGAAAGTGGTCGGAGCCGACAAAGGGCATTCGTTCCATTGCAACCAACTGGAAATGCGGTGAGTGAAAGATGTGGTCCAGTGGCCAGCGCAGAAAAAGGTAGCGGGCGTCGAATGTATTGAACAAACCGCGACCTTCCCGCGGATCGAGCAGATGCGAGATCCGCAAAAAACGCCTGGTTGTTCGTGACCAGGCAACATCGTTCAAGTCACCCGTTACAATGAGAGGCTTTTCGTAATCGCGGACTTCTTCGCCAACGACAGCAATCTCTGCATCCCGCCCAACGGTGTCTTCATCGAGAACCGGAGGTTCTGGATGAATGGCAATTAAACGAAATGTCGTGCCATCGTCGTGTAGCATATCAATGTCGAATGACGGCACATCATCGTTAAGCAGGAATTTGATCTCGGCAGATTGAAAGGCAAAACGCGATACCAGATGAAGACCATAGCCGGTATCTTGCGGGCACGACAATTTATGAGGGTAGTCTGTCGTGACCTCATCGATTGCGGCCACCCAGTCGCTGTCGACCTCCATGAACAGGCCGATGTCAGGCGATTGCCTCCTTATCAAATCCTGGAGCAGACCGTATCTGCGATTGCCCATTTTCACGTTCGAAACGAGCAACCGGATAATTGGCAAATCGTTTGCATTGCCTTCGAACGCTTTAGAGCGACGCCACCAGAGACGGGTAAAACGAACAATGTAGCTCAATTGAATGACGAGTGCCGTCGCCGACAGGGCAATCGTGACACGGCCTAGCGTCTCAAACGCGAGAAATACGACGGACAGGATCAGCACTCCCGCCGACAGAAGGGCGAGCTGAATCCGGGGAAAATCAAAGGCGCGCACGAATCCGTGCGCCATAGGCACAAAAGGAAAAACAGCGGCAAAGAAACAAGCGCATGCCAGCAGGAAGACAATCCAG
>CAMYKF010000333.1 GCA_947258905.1 uncultured Pirellulaceae bacterium
GATGGACGATCAGGTACGCAAGTTCAGTCACATTCTGATTAACAGTCTCGGCGGCGACCGCGGATTGATTGAACCCGAAGTCACGCCGCTGACGATGAAATCCGGCGACCGCTTGCTGGTTTGCAGCGACGGCCTCAGTGACATGGTCGACGACGCAGCGATCGCCGCAGCCATGGGTGCGACTGAGGACCTGGACGAGCTCTGCCAGCAACTGATCGACTTGGCGCTGCAGGCCGGCGGCAAGGACAACATCACGGTGGTGGTCGGCGAAATCACCGCGGCGGCGGCGATTGAGGAAACCGCCGAGTACGCGGCCCATTCCGGCTAGCGTGAACGCCTGACTTCGCGGCCAGTAAGCGGCTGCGCCGGTCGGTTGTTGTGCTTGAGGATCTCGCGAAATTTTTCCACGTCTTGCTGGAGAGCCGGAACCGGCTCGATCATCACCAGCC
This sequence comes from uncultured Pirellulaceae bacterium, assembly GCA_947258905.1. GTDB lineage: Bacteria > Planctomycetota > Planctomycetia > Pirellulales > Pirellulaceae > CAJQPP01. The sequence goes on from CAMYKF010000333.1 coordinate 450, forward strand.
AGAGGACTCCTTCCGTGCAGGGCGGTGTGGTAAACGAGCCCCTGTAGCCAAAATAGTCCCGGCTGCGTGGCAGAAAATCCGAGGGGTTTTGGCGACCGCTGTAGACCATGGCTTCGCCTCGTTCACCGGGCAACGTATACGGTGGTAGCGCGGCCGCGTCGTCGGCTGCCTCAACCATCACGCCTACGACGGCAGTCCGGCCATCCTCGGACTTGTGCACAAAGTGAATTTCCATATCGAATTGCTTGCCATCGATCGTATGTTCACTGGGCGTATGAAAATGGAACTGTTCAAGCGCAAACTTGTCGTCTCCGATATACAGAAAACTGCCGGGTTCCTCATCATGCTGAATGGTGTGACCGTTGTTCCACGCCGTAAGCAGCTCCTGACGATAGTCGAATTTAAGTACAGGCAGATTCGACTGGACGGCCACCGCCGAGTCGATATCAATGGGTGATTGTTCCTTGCCGGTATCCGCCAGCCGGTAAGCCGGGTCGAGTCGGCCCCAAAATGCGGGCCCTGTGTCGCCTTCGTAACCCCAGTGAGTCGTGGGAGCCTTTTCTTCCTTGGCAAAATAATGATGTTCGACTTCGGCTACCAATTCCGACGGAGTGGGTAACTGATACGGATAGATCACGCCCCAGTCATTCTTCATGTCGACCAGCGTCCAGCCGCGATCGCCAGCCTGATCCAGTGCCACATCCAGTCGGCCCACCGCGGATTGCCGATCGTAGGCCCATTCACGCCGGGCGTCGGTGTGATGCACGATCATGCCGAATCGCAATCCTGAACCAGCCGTCGTCCATTGCAGCATTTCCAGATCACCATCGGAGTTACCGAAAGCGGCGATTGGACGGCGGCCGATGAACTTGTGAATCGCCAACGGCTTGCCGGCCTTGTCATCAAAGAAGTCGAGTTCCGGCAAACGCATCAGCAGAGGGCCCTGCTCACCCACCTCGAATTGCGTCTTAATCGATGATCCAATCACCTGTTCCGGCGGTACGCCATAGACTTCCTCCGACCACACGCGCAGGAATTCGATGCCGCCACCAGACACAATCCAGATGCGAAACCCGTTGTCACGCATGTAGTCCAACAGTTCCAGCATCGGCTGATAAACCATCTTCTTGTACCGACGCCCGGTCTCGGGATGACGGGCTGAGTCAATCCATTGACGCACAATGCCCGCAAACTCATCGGTCGACATTCCGGAATGACTGGCCATGACCAGTTTCAGCAGTGCCTCCTTGCCACCGGCAACCAGCGTCTCCATGTCCCCTTCCAGCGCAGCCTGAAACGGTTGCTCGGAATTCCATTCCGGATGCTGGTCGGCCAATTCGCGAATCCGATCGATGGCAAAGGCCAATTGAAAATAATACGGTTTCTCGCTCCACAGGGTGCCGTCGTTATCGAAGACGGCAATCCGGTCTGCCGGAGGGACATAGTCTTCGCCACCTTCTTCGGTAACGCGGTTCACGAAGCTGATGATGGCCTGTTTGGCCTGGCTCTCATTCCAGGAAGGCAACAACTCCTGTGCGCGAGTATTCGTCAACAGGGAAGTGCAGCAGAGCAGGGCGACAGGTACGACTACAAAAAATTGGCGGCACATGATGAATGATCCGTTGAGTAAGAATTTCAGCCGCCCAGTATAGAGGTGGCTGGATGCAAATTCGACAACCGCGGCAAATTCGGCAAATTCGTCCAGCGACTCGCCAGTTCCCAGGCAGGCAGCGTGTATCCATGACGCCGAAATCTCCGATACACGATCAAGGGACATCCTGCGCGCAGTGTCGCCTGCGTCTTCCTTGAACCACCCGGGAGTCATCGTGCCAAGCCACTGCTGCAATCGGCGAGTCGCTGTTTGTGCGCTGCTGGCTGCGCTAATGATGACTTCCGGTTGCCAGTACCTGACTCGAAATCGTGCCGTGTGGTATCCGCCGAACGTGGTCCGGCCGCATTTGCTGGTCAAGCACCAGGACCCGGCACTGGCGATGGCTGAATCGGTCTACGCCCGGGCCCTGCGCAGCCAGCGCAGTGGCGATGCAGCGTGTGTGGATTTCTACTTTCAGGCAGCGACTCTGGCCCTGCCGGAGGTGGAACGGCAACTTTGTGGAGCCGGTCAGGCCAGCGGACGGGCGGCCGAGTTGTATCGTTCGTCTCTGACACGTCTGATCGAAACCGGCCAGTGGTTTGGCAGGCTGGATCCAGCCTGTGGCCTGAAGATCCTGACGCCGCATGGTAGCACGTTGATTCCCGCTATTCATAACGGGTTCGTGTGGTCGCCCGACGATTTCGATCAGCTGATCCCGGCTGGCAAATACAACAGCACGTTTCTGAAAAGGGCCTTTGGCTGCCACGGCCACGGTGTGTCTGCGGTCGTTGTCCGTAGCCGACGCCCGGGCGAAATGTACCGGCGTATTCAGCAGCCTTTTGATGCTACGGTCGTTCTGCGTTCGACGTCGCACGAAGACGCCGCTGCAGCCTGGCCGTTTGTCCTGGAAATTTCCAATCCGGTCACGATGGACTCGACCAGTGTCTGCGGACAACCGGTACGTCTGCAGCGGGACATTACCGCCTCATTAGCGTGGGAACTCAGCCGAGTCGACAAAAGCTATACGAAACAGATTCTCGAACCTTATTCGATCAACCAGAATACCGGTCTGTTCATGACCGAGCCGTATCAGCCGGGCAAGATTCCGCTGATTTTCGTGCACGGACTGTTTAGCGATCGTTACACCTGGGCCAATATTGAAAATGAGATCAGGGCCCGGCCGGAGTTTTGGGGGCGATACCAGATCTGGGGGTTCGAGTATGCGACGCCCGAACCGTTCATGATCAACGCCGCCAGGTTTCGCCGCCAGCTGTGCGAAGTGCAGCAGGATATGGATCCGCAAGGCATCGATCCGGCGTTGTCACAAATGGTACTGGTCGGACACAGCCTCGGCGGTGTCATGTCACGATTGCAAATTACACATAGCGGAACCCTCGCCTGGGATGCGGTGTCACGGTTGCCGCTGGACGAGATATTCACCACGCCGGACGCTCGTGAGCAGTTGCGCGAAGCGTTCTTTTTTGAGCCCGCTCCCCAGGTATCGCGTGTGGTGTTGATGGGGACGCCGCATCGGGGTTCACCCTGGGCCGAACGTCCCATCGGCCGCCTGGCTTCCAGCAAACTGGAAG
>CAMYKF010000334.1:0-3626 GCA_947258905.1 uncultured Pirellulaceae bacterium
TAGCATTGGGCTTGCGCCCTGCCGCTAATTAATTCGAAGGACCGGAGGGCTTGCGCCCTTCCGCTAAGTCAATTCGAAGGACCGGAGGGCTTGCGAGCTGCCGCTAAAGTGGGCGGGTCCCTCTATTGTGGGCGGGTCTGTTGACCGGTCTGGTGACCCGTCCCACCTCGGAGCTAGCCGTCATCGCCGAACGGGTCATCTGGCGGACTGTTATCGCCGCCTTTGTCGCCGGAAGGTTCGTTTCCGGAATCATCGAAGGGATCCGGATCGTCACCTTGCGGTTTGGGGTCGCCAAAGGGATCTTCTTCCATCGGCTGTTCACCCGCGTCCGGAGCTGCGGCGGGCTGGGGAGTCTCGGAGCCAAACGGGTCGCCCTCGGGTTGGGCGTTCGGCTTTTCGTCTGAACCAAATGCATCCATGGGTGGTGGCACTGGCGGTACCGGAATCGCATCGGCTTTGAGCGTATGCGATCCCGTAAAGGGCGTGCCGGGATTTTCGATACCGGTCACATCAGGGAGGTTCATTTGGCTGGCGGTCGGATTCGTAACCGGTGCACTGGGGATCACCGGCAGTGTTTGAGCTGGCGATCCGGGAGCCATCGCTTGTTGTTGCAAACGTGCCATTAAACGTGCCTCGCGTCGGGCATCCTCGATCTGTAATCGCAAGGGGCCTTGCACTCGTTCCAGCGACCGCCCCACTGCGACAAAGCGTCCGGCGGGGCTGGCTTCGATTTCGGCTCCCACATGAAAGTCGCCGGCGGCAGCCGCAGAGTCACCGAGTCCGGCCAGCACCAGTCCCCGGAAGTAGTAGACACGCGGATCGCGTGATCCTGCGCCAATCGCTTCGGATAACAGGCTCATTGCCTGCTGCAGATTGCCCGCGTGATAAGCGTGGACTCCCTGTCCATAAAGTCGATCCAGCGTTTCGGTCTGGGCATTGGTTGAGTCCGCAGGTATGAGCAAGGCCAGCATCAACATTCCGGCATACAGCAGGCGGTTCATCATCGATTGTTACTCCCAAAATTACCGGACCGAGATGTCGAGCCAGTGGATATGCGCTGGTCAGTGGTCTGAGACCCAGCATTTCAAGATAAACGGGGCGATTGCTCCCTGCAACGTTGAGACCGCTGGCTGGGTGAAATCGCCACCCGATTGCGGCAGCTCCCGGGTTTAGCGGAAATTGTAATCGGGGTTATTCGGATTGAAGTCTCTGTTGGTCAGCCCGGCGTTGAGCTGAATGTTGCGGTAAAAATAGCGTTCCAGCAGCAAGGGTTCGCCGCCCGGCTCCTCGGGCCACAGGTATCCTTCATAGCCCACGGGCAGGTCCAGCTGATCGTCGATATAGATTTTGGCGATATGGAATTGAAAATGCTCGCGTTGGTGCGGGTGAGTGATGGTGATCAGAGTGCAGGGTCGGCCATCCAGTTCGATGTCACGGTCAACTTCCACCTCGCATTCGCCGTATTGCCGGTCGCGTTCACCATTTTCGATCAACCTTTCGGTCAGGATTTCGAGGCCAATTTCGGTAATCGGATAGCGCTGGCCCATCATGGCGATGAGTCCCGTGGGTTTGAACGAGCCGCCCATGAAGGTTTTCAGTCCGCCTTCGTGGGCCATCAGCCGGCCACGATTTTTGTTTTCCACCCAGATCACTTCGCGGCCAGCCACACTGGCCGGCTTGACAAAGTGCAAATAGACAGCCATCACGATGGATTCGCCGGGTTTGGGATTGCGGATTTTGGCATCCATGAATTCTTCTTCGCCCAGCCTGCCGCCGACGCGCTCCTGCTTGATGATCTGCGCAGTGTAATCGCGAATTTCCTTGCGCATTTTTTCCAGCCCCACCCGGGCTACGTGTAGCGCCGGATCCAGCGGGTGCTCGTGTTCCTCGTTGGCGCTGGTCACCAGGTAATCCGTCAGGCAGCCCCGTAACTCCGGTTGGGAGTCATCTACGGTGGCGACCGGTTTATCGTCGGCGGGGCGGGCGATTTCGGGACCCTTCAGATCGGGGTCAACCTCCGGCTGATACATCGGCACGAGGACAAAAAAGAACAGGGCGACCAGGCCGGTGGGGATCAACACGCCGAGGGCGGCCAACGTCAGGAAAAATCCGACGCGTTTGCCCGAGCGGGTTGAATCGCCGGCGGGCTCATCGAGTTGTTTGACTTGCGTTTCGCTCATGCGTGGTTCTTGACGCTATGGAAAAGGTCGCTCGGGGCGGGGGACACGCGCTTCGAGCCGGTGGGGATCTGGTTGGGAGGACCAGTTAATTTTAGTCCAAAGCCGACGGGGCCCGAAGCGCTAACGGCCGGACAGAAGCCCCTTTTCGTGGTTCCCGGCAATTTTTTCAGGGAGCATCGGCCGCCGAATATAACTGGGCGTATTCCAGTACCCAGCGATCGACCTGTTCCAGGAACTCGTCCAGCTCCGCTTCGCCGATCGGCTTGTGATCCTTGCGAGCAAAGATCTCGCGATTCTTGATCGTGCCCTTGGCCACAAGATTGACGATGTTCAGTTCCGAGAGTGGCTTGACCGTGACCTCCAGACGGCTGTACACGTTGACACGCTGGCCACGCCGGATATTCAGTTCGTCGCGGGACACGGCGCCGCCCCAGCCGCGGTCTCCATAGATATTCTCGTAATCGAATCCCGGCAACTGTTGCACCAGCGATTGCAGCGTCTGTTCGATCCGGTCGGAAATGGCCAGCCGAAATTCATTGTGCTGACGCCGAATATCGTCAGCCGACATCTGCTGCTGTTTGACCTGATGTTGCCGCGCGTCGTGGGACCGCTGGCCGCGCTGAATGGCTTTCTTCAGTTGATCTTCAAATTCCGTCATGGGGTGCAGGGACCAATGATCAATGCGGGTGGAAATACGGGCCGCCGAGTCGGGCTGTCCTGTAAAGATACTGATCTCTGGCCCTGGCGGGCAATGCAGGGGCCCGAATTTTCGTCAACCTTTTCGGATAACGCGCGAATCGCGTATTCTGGAGCGAAATCTCGCAACCAGTTCACAAGGAGATTGGTGATGAAATCCGCCTGCCTGATATTGTCTGCTGCCCTGCTGTTGGCGATTGGCTGCAAACAAAACTCGACCGTGCAACGCAACGACGGTGACATCGCAATCGAGCAACCGCAGGAGGATTCTTCCGGTAACTGGGCCAGCGATACATGGAATAACGCCGTATCCAGCGGTGCCCAGACCGTTGACAACACTTCCGACTGGATCTCCCGCTTGTATGAATCGGCGGTCGATCAGGGCGTCACCAGTGCCAAGTCGGTTCAGGAATGGGTCAGCGACGACTGGAACGCCCAGGGGGACTGGCAATACAAAATCGTCAGCCTGCCTGCGTCCGACTTCACGACGATCGAGACAACGCTGAACGAGGCGGGCACCAGTCGCTGGGAATGTTTTCACGTAGATACCGGTGGCGACGAGTGGGTGTTCTTTTTGAAACGATCCAGACGCAGCTACCTGTCGCGTGTTCCCTTGCGGGATCTGGCCAATATCCTGCCGGTGCTGTCCGGAGATGGCGACGGTGGTAATGGAGGCAACGGCCAGTAATCTGTCGACATCGTCTACAAAAAAAACGGCCTTGCCGGTGGCAAGGCCGTTAGTGATTTCCA
>CAMYKF010000334.1:3637-6951 GCA_947258905.1 uncultured Pirellulaceae bacterium
ACATACCGTACTGGGGAAACCAGCGACGGTGAAAGCAGCCTGGCCGCCTACGAACGTCGGGAACCCGATACCGTTGGTCAGGCCATCCAGTTCGACCCGGAAGAATCCTGGACCGGAATTGTTGATCAGGACGGCCGGCAGATTGAAGAAGTTATTCGACATGGCCAGGCAGATTTCGCCCGTCACAGCATTGGTGGCGGTCATGTCGGCATTATTCGATTCAATCGGAATGGTTGCCGGGTCATCGGCAACGTCGTTGCCAGCAATCGAATTGCCGGCCACCAGGGTGGTGATTTCGGCAGTGCCAAACGTGTTCAGATCCAATCCCTGTTCGGCGTTACCAGTGATGTTGTTGTTAAGGACGTTGGCGAAGATTTCACTGTCGCCAAACGCTGACAGATCAATCCCGTCACCAAACGGCACGGTCGGTTGTCCTGCGGCCACCTGATTAAACCCGTTTCCGGTGATCCTGTTGGCCTGGAGATCGGCCAGCACATGGGCGTCACCGAAGGTTGCGATGCCAATGCCATCACCTGAATCGAATCCTCTGATCGTATTGCCGATCATCTGGATTCGCACACGAGTATCGATCGGAACCAGTGTGTCGTCGCCAAGCGCGACGATTTCTACACCATGATCACCCGCAGTAACCGTGCCACCCACGCTGTTGTCCAGCGTGCTGTTGTTCAGGAAGAAATCGACAAAGGTATCGGTTCCCACATCCAGATCGGCTCCGTCGCCACCGACGTTCTGGATATCCAGCCCGTCAAACAGGAGCCGGTTGACCGCAGTAGATGCGTCGTTGTTGATATTCATCTGAATACCGTCACTCGCTACACCATTCATGGTCGAATTGGTGCCACGCAAAACCATCTGGCCGTTTTCAATCACGCTGGCCTGAATACCGTTGTTGCCGATCGCTGTCATGGCGACATTGTCAATATCGACTTCCAGCAGTGAAATCGGACCCGTGCCATCGGCCAGCAGGTTAATACCATTGCCACCGGTACCATTGATGGTCAGCGGCGCTCCGGTATTTGCCACCGTTGCCAGGTGAGTCGATCCACCCGAAGCACCCAGCTGGATGCCGTCATCGGTGTGGTTGATGACGCCCAGATTATCGAGCATCGTGGTTTCCAGAACTGCGGCCGTGGCCGTGGATTCCGAAGTGACACCGGTGCCGCCATTCTGGAAGGCGGTGTCGGTGATCACGAGTCGTTCTACGCCGCTCGTGACGCCCAGACTATTGAAGACACCTGAACCGGTCCCTACGCCGTTGCTGTCAAACACGCTGGTGCCCGGACCACTCGTGGTGATCAGCACCCTGTCGGTGGCTGCCGGATTGGAGACGTCGATCAGGCTGATGCCGTGGTTCAGGTTGCCGCTGATCTGCGAGTTGACAAAGCGGAAGTTGCCGGCAGCATCTTCCAGCGAGATTCCGTTTCGCGTATTGTTGCTGGCCATGGGGTTGATGAAGTCCATGTCCACACCCGGACCCAGCAGCGCATCGCCCTTGAAGCCTTCGATGCGAATTCCGTCGCGACCATTGCTGTCCGTCGTGTTATTGCGGAAGATCAGGTCCGTTGCCAGGTAATCCTCGATGTGAATCCCGTCGCGACCGTTGTTGCTGACGACGTTTGAATCAAACACGAACGTGGACGTCGGATCGCAGGCATCAAAGATCGCCAAACCATCAATCAATGCCGTTTGGATGTCGTTACGTGCGAATGTCCAGTCGCCACCGATATCCCGCAGGAAGATTCCGTTGAGGATCGGCGATCCGGTAATCGTCACGTCTTCGATGATGCCGTTGCGAATTGTGCTGCCGCGGGTCGTGCCGTCACCGGAGATACCGTTGAACATGCCGCCGTCAGTGCCATCGATGATGAAGCCGCGGACCGTGTTGCGATTGGCCAGATTAACGGCGTTGCCGAACGCGTTGTTGGTGATCCGCGGACGATCGCCGTCGATATCGTTGCACAATACAAAGTTGGTGCCGCCAGCCAGCGGAATCACGTGGCGAACGCCGTCACCCAGCAACAACTGGCCGTTCTTCAGATTGATGCCCCGATCCATATTGCGTGTTGTGCCGCCACCTTCGCGAACAAAGATAATTGCGTCGGGGGCCGATGCCTCCGCGTCTTTCAACTCGTCAAACGGTCGCTCAAACGAACCGTCACCACCGGCTGCCGCCAGGTTGTCGACGTGGTAAACGTCGTAAGGGCGACCCGTATCGGGATCGATGGCCAGTACCAGGTCACGCTGCACGCGGACAATGTGATCGTTGCGGATCGTGGGCTCGAGGTCGTTGCCCAGCAAACCGTATTCGGTGCCTTTGGCTCCGGCTCCGAACAGGAATCCCAACTGGATTACGCCCGTCAAATTAAAGCGGTTGTCGTGATTGATCTCACCCGTGATGATCAGACCTCGATTGGTCTGCATCGCCGCGCGACCGCGAATGCCGCCAAAGAAATCGACCATTTCGGATTCGTAACCGTAACCGCCGATACCGATGGTGGCGTTGACGTGCTGCAGCGGTTCGGGCTTGAGTTGCAGCAATCCGTCAAAACCCTGCATGGCCGAATCGAGCCCATGCTGGAGCACAAGGACATTATTGAGGAAACAGCTCTCACCCGTCGAATAATCGACCGTGCCAACTGGAAAATATCCGTTGCCGTTTAGCATCCAGTGACGCGTTTCGATCGAAGCATTGACGCTGAGTTGGGTAAACTCGTGAGCAAAGTCGCCTTGCAAATCGGCATCATAATCACCCCAGATTCCGCAAGTGATTTCGGCGCCGGCTGCGTGCAATGAAAAGACACGCTCCAAACCAAGGTTTCCGAAAAAGCCGCCGCTTTCAGCGCTGAGGTGCCCGCGGGCCTCGACCAGCCAGCGGCCGTCCAGGAAATCCTGGAACCAGTGCGTTTTCCAGCCCAGCGTGAAATACGTGCCGTTGTAACCGAGTCCCGAATCGGCCAGGTTGGCCTGGACCCATACGCGACCTGGCCAAAATCCAGGGGCATTGGCCATGAACGGCTGGATCGATCCGGTGTCCGGAAAATAGCCGCTGCCAAGGTCTTGTCCCGTCGCCGGCCTGGCGAACATGATGGTGCACAGCACGGTTACACTGATGCAAACCACACGCATACAAGTCTTCATCGATAACTCCTGGTCGATGATATCCCAAGTTTGCCACGCCCTGCCGTGAAACGAAAACGGGGCGCAGTTTGCCTGTACAAAAGGTACAGGTGTTACAGGTCATCGACACGGAATGATCGGACTCATTAGCAAAACAGTTATGATTCCCGTAATTG
>CAMYKF010000335.1 GCA_947258905.1 uncultured Pirellulaceae bacterium
CACGCCAGAACTGGCACCGATTGAATACGTCTTTTGTTCCAGCGAAGTCGGATTCTGCAAACCGGATCAACGGTTCTTTCAGGCAGTCAGGCAACTGCTGCCGGTCGACGTGCCCTCCAGTGAACCGCCACTAATGATTGGGGACGACATGCGCAAGGATGTGGCGGCGGCGCGGCAGGCCGGGTGGGAGGCGGTACACCTGGATCGCAAGGTGAACGATCTAAGCGGCTTGCTCCGCCAGACAGGCGTTTTGCCGCCGCAAAACTAGCCCCCGGCAACGGATTTTTTCCTGAATTTTTCGGAAAGAGCTTCCCCCGGCAGGATTTGAATTAGACTGAAAATTGCGGATAAGTCTTTTCTTGGGACATTCCCGGCCAGACACCGGGACAATTTTTAGCTTTTCGATGGCTTCAACCAGTGCGTTCTCGACTGCGCGGATTGCGCGCACCGACAACCGGGGGGCTGCTCCAGCGCGGCCCCTCGACCTAACGGTTTTGCGCGCGGCAGAAATTGATGCCGCCACGCAAGCCAAATGGCACCAGTGGCAACACACCAACAAACGCCTTGTTAGTGGTTACTTTCATCCGGATTTCTACCACGCCGTTGCCAACGTACGTGATGATTTGGAACTTGCCGTGTTTCATTCGGCGGGAACCATTCAGGCTCTGTTGCCGTTTCAACGTGTCAGCCAACACGTCGCGCATCCGGCCGGCGGGATGATGAACGATTTTCACGGAATCGTCAGCGGCACCGGCTGCGAAATCGACTGGGGTTCGTTGCTGCGTCAGGCCCGGTTGAAAAAGTTTCAGTTCCATGCCTGGTCCACCAGCGATCTGCTGGAGGCGCCATTAAGTTGTGTATATGAAACACTCGACAGCCCATGGATCGATCTTTCCAGGGGCTGGACCGAATACGAATCCTGGTTGCTGGCCCACAGCAGCACGCTGCGACGACAGCCTCAAAAGACACGGCGGCTGCAACGCGAACTGGGACCACTGCGATTGGAAATGGACGTGCGCGATGCGGGCGTGCTCGAGCAACTGATCCAGTGGAAACGGGAAAAGTTCCAGCGCACACGCACGTTTGACCTGCTGTCGCTCGACTGGACAGCCAATCTGTTGCGTGAAGTGTTTCAGATGCGTGGCCAGCGCTTCCGCGGACTGCTGTCGGCACTGTGGGCAGGCGACCAGATGGTCGCGGCTCATTTCGGTTTTGTTTGCGGCAACAACCTGCATTACTGGTTCCCGGCTCACAGCTATGAACACCGGATCTACTCGCCGGGAACACTGCTGTTGCATGAAATCATCCGGCACGCGGGTGAACAGAATATTGAACGCATTGACCTTGGTTACGGCCCGTCGGATTTGAAAGACCGCTTTGCCAATCGCGCGGGCAGCGTGGCCAGCGGCTGTCTGGGACTCCATCGCTTGTCCCGCCAGGTGGATCGACGGCGTTATCAGTTGCGGCAACTGGTCAAGCAAACGCCATTCAAGGAATCGATCAAGAGCGTCTTCCGTCCGCTGTTCCCGTCATTTGGCCGTCGGGCGTTTCGCTAAACCCCGATCGTTCTACCTGGCCTGACGCAGCGCCTGCGGGCTCCCTCGTGACCCGGTTTGAATTGAATCGCCGCCTGGAATCGCTGCCGGGCCTCCACGTCCCTCCTTGCCGATTCGTTCAGTGACTGCGGGTGCTGCAGCGGTTTTTCAAGCTTGTTGAGTTGCTCCGTTAAACGGGTGTTTTTAATAGTTTTAGAAAACTCCCGGGAAACGCGGCCAATCGGCCTGCCGGAAATCATCCTGAATCAGGCAGGGGCACGATCCGACTCAACAGTGGCTGTGCATTCGCGCGGCTTGTTGTAGCGAGAGTCCTGAGACTTTGGATGAGATGGTCAAATCTCTCACGAGATTTGCAACGTCGTGTTCCGTTGCAGGTCCGCGAATTGACACCGATGGGAGTAACAAGATGACAACCCGATTGCGAAATTCATTGCTGGCAAGCATGGCATTGGCGATTTGCACCGGTGCGCCGGCTGATCTGGTTGCCGACATCGAGGCCGCCGGGAGCTACCTGTTCGTGGGCGCGATGTCGGCCTCAGATGAATTCAGCCAGCCCGGCAATCCGCCCGGTTTCACGGAGATCCACATAAACCCGGGGCCCGACTTCAATTTTGCCGCCGCCAACATCAACATCCCGGCTACTCCCAACTCGCCGGAAGCACGCCTGGGCGGGTGGTCGGAGATCGGCGGTTTTTCGCCGAACCAGTCAGCCCGCACCGTTTCGCGGCAAACGACTAAATGGGTGGCCACCGGTTTTTCCTCGACTATTCCTGTCGATGTCACTTTCAACCTGTTTGGCGACATGGGCGTGTTTCTTACCTCCAACAAAAACGTTGATGAAGTGCTTTCGCGTGTCGGCCTGGAAATGGTGGTCGGCACCGCCAGCGGTGAGCAAACAGTGTATTTCTCTGAAGCCTTCATTGACGGTACGAGGACCCTGAAATTCAATAGCGGTTCAACCGCCACCTGGAAAACCAGTTTTACGCAGAATCTCCCCGATGATTCCTACACAGCGGACTATGCCGAGTCGCTTCCCGGGTTGTTTAACGTCAATGACGGCGAGATCTTCTCGGTCACCACCACACTGTACACCGATGCGTTCCTGACGCAGGCGGTTGAAGAAAGCGTGAATAGCCTGTTTGGCGATATCGGGGGCGCTCAGGATGGTCGCGGTTTGATGTATTCACTGAGTGTGGACCCCGACGGTGGACAACTTGATGTGTTTGTGCCCGAACCAGGCACCGCCGGTCTGTTGGGGGTTAGTACTACAGCGCAAGGTAGCCAGATTCGCAAGAATTCGGGTCAGATGACTGAAGTAGCCGGATTCGCAAGAATTCGGGTCGGCACACAGCCGGAAACAACCGGCGTTTTCTGCGTGGATTCGCTCCGGGCATGCGGTCAAATTCGCAGCAAATCTCGTGAGGGATTTGATCGTGCCGAATTCACTGATGTCGGTCCAAAGTCTCACGACTTGGCTACGTCTTGCAAAAAGTCGATCCCGGCGGGATATGCCGGGTGCCGTATCTGGTGTTAATCTTTCCATGCGCAAGCGGTTTATCCTCACGGTGACGTAGCGCGGACCTGTTAAGAAATAAAGCGTTGTCCCGACGATCTGTTATATTCGCTCTCGTGCTGTGCGTATTATTGCCGTTACTGGTTCTGGCCACCCTCAGCGTGTTTTCATCCCCGCCAGGCAATCTGGGTTTAATCGACGGCCAACTGGCCCCCTGTCCCGACTCGCCCAATTGCGTTTGCACGCAGTCCGGCGACGAACGTCACCGCATTGATCCCATTGCCTGGTCGGGCACTACGGTCGCTGCGATCGAACGCATCAAGCAGACGCTTCAGCAAATGCCGCGGATCAACATCGTGACCGAACGCGAAAACTATTTGCATGCCGAAGCACGCAGTTTGATTTTTCGCTTCGTCGACGACATGGAGTTTCTTGTCGACCAGCAAAGCGGCCTGATCCATTTCCGCTCTGCCTCCCGCACCGGCTATTCCGATCTGGGCGCCAACCGCAAACGCATGGAGCGGTTTCGAGATCTGTTTACACAGCTGGATCCGTGAGCCTGCTGCAAAACGATTTTTGACCGGCGGCGGTTTGACGAGTGGGCCACACGGAAATGCGGTTCACCGCCGCGAGCCACAACCGGCGTGTCTGTCAGTCGGTCCGCAGGTAACCGGCGAGTACAGCCAGGCTGAAGCCGTTATCTGACGGGGCGAGATTACGGCTGAATTGACGATGTGTGTTGGCCCCAGGGCATAATCAATCGTCGTGCGCAGTGTGCGAAGGGAGGCCGCGGCAGTGTGCGGGATTGCCCCGCTTCGCCCGCATCGTCTGGTCTCACTTTGACAATCGCCTTGTGAAAACCCGACTGGTACCCGATTTGCGTGCGGAATCTTCTTCCGACCGTTCACCGCACAGAGAGATCCAACGGCATGTACGCTTTCAAAGCCTTGCTGGCCTTGTTCATGGCGATGGCGACGGCAACTCATAGCGCCGCCAATGACTACGTCTGGGGCAAAATCACTTCCGTTTCGGGCAACACCATTCAAATCGACAGTGTGGCATTGTTGCGTCCGGCATTGGGCGCAAAGGCTGAGGTTGTGGTCGAGCGCGGGGAGGGCGACATTGCGATCCTTGCAACGGGCAGGGTCTCAAGACTGGATGGTCTGAAGATCACCGCCGTGATTGAAGCGGCCACCGGCCGCCTCGCGGCAGGTCAACAAGTCCGCATTGAAATTGGTCCGGTTCTCGGGCGACCTGACCGCTCCCAATTGGAACAGGACCTGGACGAACTTGAAGCCATGCTCAAGGCGGGCGAGGCACCCGCGGAACAACCTGACGCGCAATCCGGGACGGCGGAACAGGAGCCGGCTGACGGCACCGCCAGAATGGACAAAGAGCAACTTGCCACGGCTGCAGAGGACGCAGCCCTGCTGCAAGGTCACTGGCAAGATGCCAGGTACATGTTCGACGGACGTGAGCGCAGCGAATTGCGGCACCAGATTTCGTTCGAAGACGATCGGCTGACCCATCGAAAATTCAGGGATGGAGAACTGGTTACAGGACTGCTGCACCGTTTTTCACTGACTCCTTCGGTCAGCCCCAAACAAATTAACTGCAGCGGTCGGGATGGCACCCTGCAACTGCATGGCATCTATTTGCTGCAAGGTGACAAGCTGACAATTTGCATGGCTCCGGTTTCCTTGCCCCGACCAACGGAGTTTACGACGCAACAAGGCGACCGACGCGAACTCATCGAGTTGAAACGCGTACCTGCTCGCCCGCCGTCAAGCGATCGCGACTCGGGGCCACCCGTGACGGCCGGTGATCCGGTCGTCACGCTGGTTGCAACGCCGCTTCAACTGGGCGAAGAAACACTGGCCACCATTGAGGCTGGCACGAAGTTGACCGCCATCGAGGTCCGTGGCGAGTGGGTGCTGGCGGCCATTCAGCGCGACGGCCGGGAAATCCGGGGCTGGATCCCTTCATCACGGCTGGGACGGACCAATGAAGCGGGGGAATCGCCCCCGGATGCGCGAGCCGCGACTGGCGAACAGTCTACATCAGGTCCCTTGTTTCACCTGGAAACCAGGCAAACGCTGTTGGCAACCTTCGACAAGTCACTGCTCGAGCTGCCGCCAGAATCGATGCACAAATACCTGCGGGCCACGCCCGGCAGTCGCCACGTCGCGTCGGTCAAAGATGCCACGCAACAACAAGCGGTGGTGCTGGAGGGGAGACAAGGCAAACGCTTTGACTTCGTCGACAACAAGTCGATTCAGTTCACGTCCGACGGCGGGCAGTGCGTGTACGTGGCTTCTCGAACCGACAAGTTCTTTGTGGTAGTCAATGGAACGGAATTCGGTCCCTACGACGAGTTGGGAGAGGGTACGCCCCTGCTTGGCCCTGATGGCCAGCGCATCTGCTTTACCGCCAGAGTTGGCGGGCAATGGAAGGTTGTCATCGATGGGGTTGAGCAGCCGGCGTGGCCGCAGATTGCGGGACTTCCGGTGCTCAGCCTGCACGGCAACCGGCACGCCTGGGCCGTGGTGCAGGGAGATGAGCAATTTGTTGTGGTCGACGGTAAACCTCAAAAAGCTTTCCAAAGCGTCGATGCGAACTCGATTCGTTTCGGGCCCGACGGGCGCCACGTGGCCTATACAGCCACCAGGAATGAGGCGCGATTCCTCGTCGTGGATGGCGTCGAGTCCGAACCGCTCAACGTAATCTTCCCGGGCGGGGAAGCTGTCTTCCGGACCGCCACCGAGGTCGTGACGCTCGGTATTCACGATCGTGCCCTGGTCCGTGTGGAAACGAAGATCATCCCTGCCGGCGAGTCGGACGGCGAAGTGCGACTGGAATCCAGTTTCGTGCGTGTTGGCGAATTGCATCGCGGCATTCCGCCCGATTCCATTACACCCAGTCCCGACGGCTTGCGGCTGGCCTGGCTCTCCCTGCGCCCGGACCGCAAGTTCGAAGTAATGCTGGATGGTGTCCCCTCAAAACCATGGGGAACCGTGCATAAGGGCTCCCTGGTGTTCAGTCCCGACAGCCAGCGATTTGCCTATTCAGTGACTCACGATGGGAAGCATATTGTGGTCGTCGATGGCGAAGAAAGTGAAGTGTGGGACCAGGTGATGCGCATAAATTTACGTTCCATCGTGCTGCTGGCGAAACAGGTCGTGCCTGAGCAACAGGAAGAAGCCAACAGGGCTGCTCTTCTTGCCAAGGCCGATCTGTTAACGGAAATGGT
>CAMYKF010000336.1 GCA_947258905.1 uncultured Pirellulaceae bacterium
CCCTCCCCTCATCCCGATGGAATCGGGATTTCGACCCTCCCGGGGGGAGGGTCAGGGGCTGAGGTATTCCAGCAAATGAAAACTTGCCACTAAATTCCGTGAAGAGCCAGCTGTGTGAGACCCGGCCCGGTGCGAATCGGGTCGGTTTTCGGCCGGGATTTACCCCTTGTCGGAGCGGCCTGAATTCATAAAAATACGTGCTTAACTCAATGCAGGCATATTGTCCGTCCGCCCTTCTGGCGGTCGTTTTTTTTCGCCCCCGGCGGGCGACTGTTGGAGCAATTTTTATGGCACGATACACGGGCCCCAAGGCTCGCATTAACCGACGCCTTGGATCACTGATTTACGAGTCCAACGGGGCCTCCAAGGCACTGGAGCGCCGCCCCAATCCTCCAGGTATGCACACGCGGCCCCGGCGGCCGTCCAACTATGGTGCTGCCCTGATGGAAAAGAAGAAGATCAAGCATTACTACGGCTTGGGTGAACGTCAGCTGCGTCGCTATTTTGACAATGCCTCGCGTCAAAAAGGCAACACGGGCGAGCAACTGTTGCTGATGTGCGAACGTCGGTTGGACAACGTCGTGCGTCGAGTGGGATTGACCAAGACCCGCTGCCAAGCCCGTCAGGGAATTGCCCACGGCCACTTTCGGATCAACGGCACCAAGGTCGACAAGCCGTCCTATCAGTTGCGGCCTGGCGACGTGATCACCGTTAAGGACAAGTCTAACCTGCGCAACCTGTACCAGGGGATTATGGCGCAGGGTGTGGATGGCGTGGGGCTGGAATGGGTCGCCTTTGATTCCGATTCCATGACGGCGACGGTACAGGGAATTCCCGGTCCCACGGATGTCAGCCTGCCGGTAGACGTCAATACCGTGATCGAATTTATGTCCCGCTAGGATGTGAAGCAGCCGGTCTGCTGCGTTTCGTTCCGGGAAACAACGTGAAATACCAATCGGTTGATCGGCAAGCCGCAAATTCTGGCTTGCCGTTTTTTTTGGGAAATGAATCATGCATGCTCCTCTCGTTGTTATCGGTGGTGGTCCAGGCGGATATGCAGCGGCTTTTCTGGCGGCTGATGAAGGCGTGGAGGTCACCCTGGTCGAAGCCGAATCGCGGCTGGGCGGCACCTGTCTTCTGCGCGGCTGCATTCCGTCCAAGGCCCTGCTACATGTGGCCCGGGTTATCGGTGAAACGGAAGAAATGGGCCACGATTGGGGCGTGTCGTTTGGCAAGCCGGAAATCGCCCTCGATCAACTGCGGGAACGCAAGGAAAAGATCATCTCCACTTTGTCCGGTGGCCTCGGTCAGCTGGCCAAGCGGCGCAAGGTGAATGTGATTCACGCCCGTGCGCGGTTTGAGAACTCCAGCACTCTTTCGCTGCATGGGGATCACGAGTCGATTCCCGACGGCGGCCAAATCACCTTTGATCACTGCGTAATCGCCACCGGCAGTGTGCCGGCTATGCCGGGCGCCTTTGACATCGGCAGTGACAAGGTGTTTGACTCCACCGGCGCATTGGCGTTGCAGGAAGTGCCCGAGGAAATGCTGGTGATCGGCGGCGGATACATCGGCTTGGAGATGGGTTCGGTCTACGCCAGTCTCGGCTCCCGGGTTAGCGTGGTGGAACTGCTGGATGGATTGCTAATGGGTGCTGACCGCGATCTGGTGAGGCCGCTGGAGAAACGCCTGCGCAAGTTGTTTGAGGATCGCATCTATCTGAATACAAAAGTCGGATCGCTGGGGCTGCGTGATGACAAAGTGGAAGTGGCCTTTGAGGGGCCCGGCGAGTTTGGCACCCGGCAGTACGATGCTGTGCTGGTCTCGGTGGGTCGTCGACCGCTAACCAATGACCTGGGTCTGGAGAATACGGCCTGTCAGACCGACCAGCGGGGATTCGTCCTGCATGACGAACAACTGCGCACCAATGATCCAAAGATATTTGTGATCGGAGATGCGGCCGGTGAACCGATGCTGGCGCACAAGGCAACTCACGAAGGACGCACGGCCGTCGAAGCGATCCTGGGCAAGAGCGTGTCATTCGACAAACGTGCGATTCCTGCCGTTGTATTCACCGATCCCGAAGTGGCGTGGGCGGGAGTTACCCAGGACGAAGCCAAGGCAGCCGGTCGTGACGTCACAGTGGCCGCCTATCCATGGGCTGCCAGCGGCCGGGCCCAGGCCATCGGGCGCACTGCAGGGTTGACCAAATGGATCGTCGATCCGGAAACCGAATGCGTCATCGGATGTGGCATCGTTGGAACCGGGGCCGGCGAGTTGATCGCCGAAGCAGCCTTGGCGATCGAAATGAGTTGCGAGGTTCGCGACATTACCGAAACCGTGCATGCTCACCCAACGCTCAGCGAAACCCTGATGAATGCCGGCGAGGTCTTCTACGGCACTGCCACAGAAATCTATAAACCCAAACGCAGCAAGGTGTAATCGATGGCGGCCGACGTGCAACGTCGAGTGCTGAGGTCAACTCGCGAAATCGGGATGATGCGTCGCGCCGGGTTGCTGGTTTGGCAGTCCCACCAGGCAGCTGCCCGCCTTGTACGCCCCGGTGTCACTACAGGCGAACTCGACAAGGCGATTGCCGACACGTTCCAGGCTGCCGACGCCACGCCCCTGTTTCTCGGTTACCCGGGCAAGACACCGTTTCCGGCTGTCTCCTGCATCTCGGTCAACGAGGAACTGGTGCATGGTATTCCGGGCGACCGGCAGCTGGCCGACGGTGACATCGTGAGTATCGATACCGGTGCGCGACTCGACGGTTGGTGCGGCGACGCGGCCGTCACCCATGCCGTCGGCACCATCGACACAAAAGCCCACAAGTTGCTGACGGTGACACAAGGCGTATTGAATCTGGCGATCGAGTTAATGGCCACCAAAAAGATGTGGAGCGAGGTGGCGCGTGAGATGCAGGACTACGTGGAAAGCCACAAGTTCTCGGTCGTCACAGACATGGTGGGCCATGGCATCGGCCAGCAAATGCACGAACCGCCTCAGGTGCCCAACTATTATCACGAAAGCTGGGTTCGGGAAGACGATTTTGACCTGCGGCCCGGCGTGATTCTGGCCATTGAACCCATGGTGAATGTGGGGACTCATCAGTTGCGGCATCTCAGCGATCACTGGACCGCCGTCACCAAAGACAATTCGCTGAGCGCCCATTTCGAACACACCGTGGCCTTGACCAAAGACGGACCACGACGCCTCACCGGTCCGCCCGACGCCAATGAAAAAGCCGATCTGCCAGAGTGGCTGCAGGACGAAGGCCAGTGGTTCCGCTGGTAGTCAACGTGCCGTGGCCTCTCGTTAAACCAGATCCTGCATCCACTGCGGAATTCGTTGGGCCTTGCCGGTTGAGTCAATCAGGGCCAGAGTCACGTTGGCGGTTGCCAACAATTCGTTATCACGAAGCAACTGGTACTCGTGTTGAATCTTGGCCATGGTGGTCCCCGTCAGGGTTGTTCGTACGACGAGGCAGTCGTCATATCTGGCCGGCTTGCGATAGCGGATCTCGGCCTTCACCACGACCACAAACATGCCAGATTCTTCCAATTGGCGGTAATTGCCTCCCGACGC
>CAMYKF010000337.1 GCA_947258905.1 uncultured Pirellulaceae bacterium
CCACCGCCGCCCTGGCAGCCGCAACCGGGTTGACTGCATCCGCGTCCCTGGCAGTGCTGTGGCCGGGGACCGGGAACATCACAACCACCCAGTACAGGCGGCCCCGGGAAATGCTGATTAACGTGGGCCGGCGTGTTGGGAACCGGGGGTTGGGTGTACGGTTGAGTGTACGGCTGGCCAGCTGGCGGCACGGCCGGTGGAACAATTTGTGGAGGAAGTGCGGGAGGCAATTCTTCCATCGGGTCTTGCTGGAGGTAAGCAGCGTGCTGCACCTGATGGTCCGACGCCGAAAACTGAACAACCTGTTGTTCAGGACCATCACGATAGATCAGCCGCGAGGTGGTCTGCTGGCCACTGACCGAATTAACCAACAACGCGGCACAACCGCAAACGACAACACCTGACAGCCAGCGCTGCAGTGGACCCCGAGTATTCATTTTTTGCCCCCCGAATGATTCAGCACGCGAGAACAACTTCTCGCCCGGTTGTTAAGCTGTATCGGTTGTATCGGTGGTATCGATCACTGAATCTGGCCAAATCACCCAAATCTTGCCGCCGCTAGCGAAGTGTGAATGGCAGGGCACCTGTCCAGTTGGCAATCGGCACGAATCTCCGCAAATCAGCGCATATCCTTCATCGCCAGAGGCTGCCAAACGATTCGTGTGTGGAAACTGGCGACAATTGGATAGAATGCGCAAGCCAACGAGGGCTCCAACCGGGCACGCTGTTCACGACCCATGAATCGTCGCTCTGAAAACTTGGAAGTCCATGCACCTGCTGCCGCGCGCTCGGCGTTGATCGAGGAGGTGCTGGATTCGCTGCGCCACAAAATCCGGCGGTATGTGTTACTGCACGGATGTCTGCTGGCGGTGATCTGGGTCTGCCTGTCGTACTGGATTGCACTTGCCCTGGACTACGGTCCGGTTTGGCTGGGATTCAGCGAACTGTCCCGCACGGCCCGGCTCGTCTTGTTGTCGTTAATCGCGGTGGTGCTGGCGTGGATCCTGTACCACTGGGTATTTCGCCGCTATTACAAACGCCTGGAAAACAGATCGCTGGCGATGCTGCTGGAGCGACGCTATCCGGACCTGCAAGATGCGCTGGCTACGGTTGTGCAACCCGAGCCGACGACGGACGAAGAACCGGTCCCCGATCCGCAGGAGCGCGAGACGATGCTGGCGGCGGCGCAATCGCGGGCCGAAAGCCAACTTGGCCAATCGGCGTTGAGTGAGGTGTTTGACTGGCGGCCATTGTTGCGGGCTGCCGTGGCAGCTGTGCTGCTGTTTGCCAGCATTCTGTGGTTCGCGATTGGCAACAACCATGCGTTTATGACGAGTCTGCGTCGCGTTTACCTGCTGGACCGTGAAGGCTGGCCACGGGAATGCAAAATCGAAATGGTGGGGATCAAGGTCAAACATGCCGACCCGGTGACGGGCATCGAGGCCATGAATGCGGTTCGCCAGTTTTCCGACCGAAGCCTGGTGGTCGGGCGGGCTTCGAGTATTTCGGTGCTGATTCGCGCCGAGATGCCTGGTCCCGATTCCCCGGACCGGCGGCCTCCCGCGCAGTGCCATCTCCGTTACAGGGCCGTCAGTGGTGCCAGCGGAACGCTGGCGATGAACAAGGTCGGTGGCGCGCGGGATGGCTTTCAAACCTGGGCCATCGATGGCGATGTGCTGGACGGCGTGCTGGAAAAGTTGCGCTTCGATGTACGCGGAGGCGATCATCGCATCGGTCCGTTTTTCATCGAAATCGTACCGCCGCCCATCATTATCGAAACCAGGGTCGATTGCGATTTCCCGGAGTACCTGGTGGACGAGTCCTCGTCACGCTGGACCAGTCGAATTATTGAATTGGCGTCCGGCACGCAATTGCCGTTGGGCACGCGAGCTACGCTGATCTCCAAGATCAATCGTCCTCTGGCTCACGCATTCCTGATCGACGAGGAAGGCAGTTTGGTCGAACGTCTGGCGATCGATGCGTCACGCCCGGAGGAAATTCGTCTGCCGGTTGAAAAAGTCGTTGAACCCATTGACCTTCGTTTGGTGTTGCAGGATATCGATGGCGTGTTTTCCCGCTCAGTCGAGCGACTGAGCATTGGGGCCCGCGAGGATACGCCGCCAAAGATTACTTCGGTGTTACACGGCATTGGCACGGCCGTAACGCCTGATGCGCGCATTCCGATACAAGGTTCGGTCACCGATGACAACGACGTCAAAAGTGTGTGGGTTGAGGTGCAAACGCCCGTGACGGAAATGCTAAGTGTGACCACCGAACCGGGACGCGACGGACAATTGCAGGGCGAGGTGGATTTCCTGCAATTGCAACGGGAACAACGTTTGACGAATGAGTTGCCCACCGAGCCCGATGGCCAAATCGCCCTGACGGTGATGGCCAGCGATTTCCACGATCTGGACGAGCGTGAGCATACCGGAGCCGGAACGCTACACGAACTGGATGTGGTATCGCCGGCAAAACTGTTGCGTATGCTGGAGCGGGATGAAGCCGACCAGCGACGTCGGCTGGAACAGATCCTGCGTGAGATGACCGAAGCCCGCAACTATATCACGCGGTCGCAATCCGCAGCCAGCGAAAACAACGCAGGTTTCGAACCCGGCGATCAGGGTCCCGGCGATCGCGATGAGTCACTGGAAGACTGGCAACTGCGACAGCTCTACGTGCAACGCGCCTTGTTGCAGACCCGGAAATCGATGCAGGAAATCGAGGGAGTGTCATTGACCTTCGATCACATTCGCCTGCAACTGATCAACAATCGTGTCGACGCCGAAGATCGCAAGCAACGGCTGGACGAGGCCGTGGCCCGGCCACTGATGCGAATCGCCATCGGTTCAATGCCCCATCTGGAAGAACTGCTGGTCGAGGCGGATTTGAACTACCAGCGCGTGCCGGAACAGTTCGACCAGCAGGGTCGAGTGGATTCGGATACCAGCCACGTCATCGGTGAAGTGACCACCGAGGCGCTGGCGGCCGCCGAGGGTGTGCTCAGCGAAATCCAGGATGTGCTGGATTCGCTGTTGAAGTTTGAAACGCAGAACGAGTTGCTGGATATTGTGCGGCGGTTGCTGGAACAGGAGCAACAACTGATCGAGCGCACCAGGGCGCTGCGGGAACGAGAGGCGTTTGATGATTTGTTCAAACAATGACAGGGCGGGGGCCCCGCCGTCATTCACAAACCAATGGACCCTCTCCCCCGGGGAGAGGGTGGCGGCTTTGCCGCCGGGTGAGGGCCTGGGTTTTACCGCGACCATCGCAGAGACATTTTGCTTGCCGCAGGATTCCTTGCCCTTATCCGCCCTGCTCCCGGCGCGCCGGGATTCTCCCCGAGGGAGAAGCGACGGCCAGCCCCTCCGCCCCGGGGCATTGGTGTCTACACAATTCGATACATCCAATAATCCCGCAGGGATTCGAGCCAATAGCCCCGGGTCGCGAAGCGTACCCGGGGATCCGGTTCCCATAGAAAGGACGACCCTGAAGGGGTCGCAGCACCACGTGATTTGGCCCTGCATTGCTGGCATCCCTGCGGGATGCACAACGATTGGTCGACGGGAATCCGGTGGTATCG
>CAMYKF010000338.1 GCA_947258905.1 uncultured Pirellulaceae bacterium
TGTCGCCCCTACGTTTGGCTAAATGCCGGTGGCTTGCCGTTTTGCCGTTGGCGTTGTTGATCAATGGCTGGTTGATTGCGGACGCCACGGCTCAGCGTCCATTGACCAGCCAGCAAACTCGTAGCATCAGGCAACTCGAATCGGGCATCGAGCGGGCCGGCCGCCTGTATCAAAACGGCAAAGTCGAGGCTTCGGCCAAGCTGATCCGGCAATACAGCGATGAACTGCAGGAACTGGCCAAGGACCCCACGCCGGAACTCATCTCCGCCCTGCAGGCCACTCACACAAAACTGCGTGAAGCCCGTGAAGCACTGGTGGCGGCCGGTGCGTCGCTGGCGGTCATCCCGGATTTGCCCGAGCCGAAGATGGAAGGCGAAGCGCCCATCAGTTTCTCCCGCGATGTGGCCCCCATTCTCGCCAGTCGCTGCGGTCGTTGCCATATCGGCCGGACTCGCGGCGAGTTTAGCATGGCCACGTTTCAATCCCTGGCGAATGGCCTTGGCGGATCGCCAGTGATCGTGCCGGAAAAACCGGACGAGAGTTATTTGATTGAGGTCATCGAGGAGGGCGATATGCCTCCCGATGGCGAGGTCCGCGAGGAAGAAGTGGCGACGCTCAAGGAATGGATTGCCAACGGGGCAAAATTCGACGGCCAGTCGCTGGATCAAAATATCGGCGACATCGCCCGAGCGGCAACGCAGGCCGGGAATAACCAGGTGCCCGTGATGCCTCCGGCTGGCAATGAAACCATCAGTTTTGCCGTTGATGTTGCTCCGGTAATCGTGGCCAATTGCGTGGGTTGTCACTACGAAGCGCAAAACGCGCGCGGCGGTTTGCGGATGACCAATATCAACCAGCTGTTGCGAGGCGGCGACAGCGGACCGATCGTCAAGCCGGGCGACGCCGACGGCAGTGTGCTGATCCAGCGTCTCACCGCCACCGATAACTCGCGTATGCCACGCGGACGCCGGGCGCTGCGACCGGAAGTGATTGAGAAGATCAAGACGTGGATTAACGAAGGCGCACGCTTTGACGGTCGCCAGCCGGGCATGAATCTGCGGGAAGTCGGTGCAATTGCCAAATCCGAGCGGGCCACTCATGAAGAACTGATGGCCGAACGTCGCGAGCGCGTCGTCCGCAACTGGAACATTGTCATGTCCGGTGCCGACCATGTGCAGGTCTCGGCCGATGAAGTTCTCGTGATCGGCACGCCCGATAACCGCTGGCTGAATGACATCGGTGAGTTCGGTGATGCCACCGCCGGGCAGATCAAGGAGGCTCTGAAGTTTGATGCCGATCAGCCATTGATCAAGGGCCAGATTTCGATCTTTGTGTTCGACGGCCGTTACGACTACACCGAGTTTGGCAAAATGGTGGAGAGCCGCGATGTGCCCCGCCACTGGCAATCGCACTGGGGCTACGACACCATTGATGCGTATACCGCCGCGTTAGTTGATGGTGACGGATTTGACCAGTTAAAGCCGGCGTTGACGCAACACCTGGCGGCCGTTGCCGTGGCCTCGCTGGCCAGCGATGTTCCCCGCTGGTTTGCCGACGGCATGGGATACGTTCTGGCCGCATCGATCCTTGACGACAAGACGCTGGCTAAATCGTGGAACGACAAGGCGCTGGAAGCGCTGCGCGCCTCTGAAAACGCAACGGATTTCATGCAACGGCGGTTATCCGAGGATCAGGCGGGGTTGATTGCCTACAGCTTGCTGCGCGGACTCGATGATTCACCTCGCGGCAAGATCGGCGATGTGCTGGCTGGAATGCGCGATGGCCGGTCGTTTGATGAGGCCTTCCGCAATGTCTACGGCATGACGGCCGTTGAGCTGGTACAAAGCATGACGGGCGGGCGAGGCAATAATCGACAAAGGCGCAACCCCCGTCGCAATCGCTAGTTCTGTCCCCCTTGTCGAAGCCAAAGTTGTGTAACTTTGGCCAACTGCATTTGTTTTCACCCTCCCTTCGGGCCCTCCGGGAGGCCGAAGATCCCGGCGCGCCGGGAGTCCAGGTCCTGATTCTATCGGGACCAGGGGAGGGCCTCTGCCCGCAGTCCTTTGAAACCCGACGATCCCGAAATCCGCCAATATTTTCTCCGCTCCGGCGAATACCCGTTCGGAAAGGAGAATTAGAGGCAATGGCAACAGACAAGTGGTTAACGGCAATCGGAACGGCGACCCAGACCGTGTTTTGGGCCATCGGTTATTTCTTCGGCTTCACCCTGGTGACGTTGCTGTCATTCGGGCTGCTGGTACCCGGTACCTTTGGTGACATCGGACAATACGGCCAGCGTTCATGGCATCTGCTATATCGCCGGAACGGTAAATTTTATCTGGCCTCCGAACTCGTCGCGATTGTTGGCTGGGTGTTTCTCACCGCAGTCAACTGGTGGTGGTATCTGTCGAGCCTGAGTTAACACCCCACCGGTTAAACAACCTTAACCTTGACTTCAACATTAACATTAACTTCAGCCTGGTTAGTTAAAGTTAGAGTTGACGTTAAAGTTAAAGCTGTCTACCGACTGGTCATTGCCTGCTCCGTCGAGCCACAACACCCACCCGTTCGCGTTTCCACCAGTTCCCCGTATCTCGCCGCCCTTGCCTGTCTGTAAACTCGTACTGATACAAAACCAGTCGCAAGTATCGCGGCGGCTTGTCTGGACTGCGTAGGGCCGTATGGAATTCCCACACGCCCGCGCCGAAATCCGCGCCGCCCAATACCGCGTAGGCAACCAGTGCAGCCAGAATCAAAATCATCAGGATGATTTCAGGCATCATTTTCGCGTGGCAATCCCGCCAGGTATCGCAAGGCAAAAACCAGGCCCGCGCCCAGCACAGCGTACATGAAAATTGTGAGGGCAAAGACCGTCCACAAGCCGGAGGCGCCGGTGACGGCTTCCGATGTGCGCATGTAGCCGTAAACGATCCACGGTTGTCGTCCGACTTCGGTCACAACCCAGCCTGCCTCCATGGCCAGCACCGTGGCCGGGCCACTGATCACGATTGCCCACAGGTACGGCCGGAAATCGCTGAGTGACTTGCGCATCAAACGACGTGCGAGCGTCCACACGGCCAGCAACAACAACAACGTGCCGATGCCCACCATGATCTGAAACGCGATATGCACGACGGCTACCGGCGGCCGGTTCTCTTCAGCGAATTCATTCAAGCCCTGAATCGTGGCGTCGAAATCGCTAAATGCCAGGAACGACAAGGCCCGCGGTATTTCGATCGAGTAATACACCTCGCCGGCCTCTTCATCAGGAATACCGCCAATGTGCAGTGGTGCGCCGGCCTGCGTTTCAAACGTGGCTTCCATGGCAGCGAACTTGATCGGCTGGGTTCGCGCCACCACTTTGGCCGCATAGTCGCCGGACCAGATTTGCAGCGGCGTCACCATGCAGCCCAGCACCAGCCCCAGAACCGCGGCCCGTCGCACGTATTGCGAATCATCGCCCCGCAGCCGCAGCCAGGCGTAAAACGAGGCAACCAGAAATCCGCTGACCATGTACGCGGCCAGGATCATGTGAATCGTCTGCGCCCAGGTGGCTGGATTCAACATGGCGGCGATCGGAT
>CAMYKF010000339.1 GCA_947258905.1 uncultured Pirellulaceae bacterium
CAGGTGGTGGTCGAAGTACTGCTGCATGCGCATGGTCCAGTCCATCGTGTCGGCACGCCGGCTCAGGCCGTGGCCCTGGCCGATGTAGTTGAACATGTAGACCTCCTTGCCCAGGCGGCGCAGCGCGCAGAAGTACTCGATGCCCTGATACCAGGGTACTGCCGTGTCCTTGTCGTTATGCAAAATCAACAGGGGCGTGTTGACTTTGTCGGCAAAGAACAGCGGCGAGTTGGCAATGTACTTGTCGCGGGCTTCCCACAACGTTCCCCCGATACGACTTTGCGTCTTTTCGTACTGGAACATGCGACTCATGCCGCTACCCCAGCGAATACCGCCATAGGCACTGGTCATATTGCTGACCGGTGCTCCGGATTCGGCACAGGCAAACATGTCAGTGACGGTCACCAGATAAGCCGTTTGATAACCGCCCCAGCTATGTCCCTGCATGCCAATTCGGTCTTCATCAATAAATCCCTGGTCGACGATATGTTTGACGCCCGGCAGCACCGAATTGGCCGCACTGGGCCCTGGCTCACCCACCTTGTAGGGAATGTCTGGAATGAACAGCACATAGCCGCGGCTGACATAAAAACTGAAACTGATGATCGACCTGCCGGCGGCGGGTGTTGAGTAGTTGTGCAGGTTGTCCGAGTTGCGTTCGTAGAAATAGACCAGCAACGGATATTTCTTGTCCGGATCGAAGTTCTCGGGCTTGTACAGGATGCCATCCAGTTGCTGTCCATCGTCGGCCTTCCAGCGGATCATTTCGGCCGTGCCCCACAGGTATTCGCTCTGCTGCGGATTGATGCGACTGATGCGACGCAACGTATCGAATTCAAGCGTGCTGGCCCAGATATCGGAACAACGCTGGAATGTGGAGCGCGTAAACATCACCGCATCCGATTCCTTTGCCTTGCGCAAGCCCGAGACATTTTCATCCAGCACAATCAACGGCTCCAGTTGCGGCTCGTCACCTTCGTCATCGGCCGCCGTCCAGTGGTAATAGCCCGAGGCCTTGGTTTCGTGATCGCGTGAAGACAGGACCAGCGGTTGTTCAGGGTCGACGGTACGCTGCTCGGGATCGAGCCGCACGTAGCGGAAACGGATTTCGTCTGCACGACCCTTGCCGCCCGTCAGGCAAACCGGATCGTCTTCGCCAGCCGGATCGACTTGCCAGATATCCCAACGATCAAAGACCAGCAAAGCCTCGTCGTCGTCCAGCCAGCCAGCCGTTCCGTACGGACGGGGCAATGACGGCGTATCGTGCAATTCGTTGTGCAGCGGATGGCCAACCCCGCGTCCCAAATCAACGGGCTGCATCTCCTCGTTGTCCGATTTGGGAGCTTTGGTCGGCAAGGCAAACCACGTGCGTTGTTCGCCGTCCCACCACGTGATGTATTTGCCGCCAGGCGACAGGCTCGGCGTACCGCGAGTCATTTCCTGCAACAGTCGCGACTCGCCCGTTTTCAGATCGATCAGGTACCAGTCCGAAAAGGCCTGAACGTCCCAGGATCGCATCTTGTTGTATTTGTCGGGTGCCGTCCCGACCACGAAACGGGCTTCGCTACGCGGATCAATAAAGACTTGCGGAATTTCTTCCGTCGCAATCTGAATCACCTTGCGACCGGACAGGTCGTACACCGCACGATAACTGCGATTACGCTCCTGTTCGGCTTGCAGCAACTGCTGGGGCTGCAAAAACGGGTCCTGCCAGTGCCAGATATCCAGTTTGGCCACCGGTTCCTCGTCTTCTTCCTCGTCTTCTTCCTCCATGTCTTCCGGTTTGGGACGCGTGTTGAAAAGCAGCCGTTTGCCGTCTTCGCTGAACAGCGGAGCAGACGTGGACGCAATCCACCAGTCTTCGGGGATGCCTTTGGATTCGGCATCCACAATCTTTTTGGCCTCCTTCTGACCACGCTTCCACAGGTACAGCGTCCAGGACGGCTTATCGGCTTCGTAATCATCACGGTCGGTTAAAAAGGCCAGTTGCTTGCCATCCTTGCTGAACACAACCTGTCCGTAATTGCCCAGTCCCGACATGATCTGCCGCGACTCCAGTTTTTCAAGATCAACGACATGTACTCCGTCATCGTCACCTTCTTCAGCCGACGTGGCGAACGCCAGCGCCTTGCCGTCTTCACTGAAGCGAAAATTCACGACGTGCGGAAACCGCTGCTCGACATGCGTGTTCAGGTTGCGGAGCACCAGTGTCGTGCCGTTCTTCTTTTCCTTTTCCTTGTCCTTTTTCTTTTTGTCTGGCTGCTCTTCCTTTTCGCCCTCGGCGGGTTCCTTTTCCTCCCCTTCCTCTTGCACTTCCTTGCCTTCCTCGGGCTCTTCCTCTTTTGCTTCCTTTGGTTTTGTCTTGCTTTCCTGCTGACGCCGCACGCCTTCAGGTGTGATTTCGTATATCTCGGTCAGTTCCGATTTTGATTCCTTGACGGTTTCCTCGTCAGCATCTTCGATCAGTCGGAAAGCCACCCAGCCGGCGGCCTCGGCGGGCATGGAAAATCCGCTGACACGGGGAATCGTGACGTGCTTTCCCGTTTCCAGATTGAGAATTTCAAGTTTTGGCTTGGGCAGTTCCGCATCGGGTTTCTTTTCCTTGCGCAGCTTTTTCAGCAGTTCCGGATCCGGTTGAATCGTGTACACCACAAAGTGGCTGTCGTGGCTGAACCTGGCACCGCTGCCACGCAGCACCGAATACTCCTTGTCCGAATCGACTTGCCGGATTTTCAGAGTGGCATCGCCATCTCCCGGGACCACGGAATAACTGATCCACTTGCCGTCATTGGAAATGTTTTGGCCGCGGATCGTATTCCAGATTGCGTAGTCCTCGTGCTCCAGTTGCCGTTTGTCCTCGGGGTCCTGGGCAGAAAGTTGCGATGTGGTGACCAGTCCCGGACTGATCGCGAACAAACATAGCAGGCACAGGCCAACGTGGACGTGAATCTTGTGGATGACGGGTTTCATATCGATGCGGAGTCAGTTTGCGGAAAAACGGGGTGACCGAAGAATCTCAAGACTAATCAGGTCGGCCTGCTTTCGCTACGAGCCGGTCCGTGAAGCACAACGAAAGTCACGATTTTTGGCCACGACCGTACGATTTCGGACGAATTTGCAGATCTTGATCCGACGACCGACCGCGATCGTCAGACTCCAGCTCCAGCCGACGCGCAAAAACCTGCACTGCCGTATCGTTTTGCAGCACGCGGTACCTGTTGATCGCCAACGAACTGCTGATGGCCGATGTTCCCGATTAACGGCTCCCGGCAGATTCCAGCGCGTCCAGGACTCGCTCAATAACGCCTGGCAATCCAGGCGAGCAGGGCCCTTCGCACGCCCTCGTGTTCTAAATGGTGCCGGATCACGATCGCATTTCGTGGGATGAAGAGCGAGGGTCTCGCTCTTCTACAGGGAATTCTACAGGGAATTCGTCGCTCAGTATGAGTAGCCAGGGATGGCAGGATCCTGCAAATTACCTGGCACTACTCGCGCATAAAAAAGCCCGTCACCAATCAGGTAACGGGCCATGATTAGTAAATTCAGTAGTTCCAAAAAACCGTCGAATTGAACTG
>CAMYKF010000340.1 GCA_947258905.1 uncultured Pirellulaceae bacterium
GGGAGAGGTCGACGCGCAGCGGCGGGTGAGGGCCAATACTGTGGACATGCACCAGGACGAGACGGCGCCGAAGTCCGCGCAGCACTTCGACATTCATCATTCCTTGTTCGACATGCGGCATTCCGATCAGGCTGGTGAATATCGAATATCGAACAGGGAATTTCCAAGGCACAAGTATCGCCCAGTTGTCGCCCCACTCCTCGCGCAGACCTCTCCCCTCGTCCCTCGTGCCTCTTCCCTGTTCAACTCCTTCCATTTTCTCCGTCCGTTGTGGTTGCTGGCCCTGATCCCTGTCGCGCTGATCGTCATGGCGATTATGCGAAAGCAGGATGCCAGTCGCCAATTCACTGGCTTCATCGACGATCATCTACTCAAGCACCTCGTGGTCCGGCCCAACACGAGTCAGGGTTTTCGACCTGTACATGGACTGACGATTGCGTGGGTGGTTGCGACGATTGCACTGGCCGGACCAACATGGCTGCGCGAGCCGTCGCCGTTTGCCAGCGACCAGTCAACGATCGTTTTCGTGCAGGAAGTCACCCCGACGATGCTCGCCGAGGACGTTCAGCCATCGCGACTGCAGCGCTCGGTCCATAAGATTCGCGATCTGCTGGCCTTGCGTCCGGGTGCCGAAGCCAGCCTGATTGCCTACGCCGGCAGCCCCCATCTGGTCATGCCGATGACCGGGGACGCCGAGATCATTGAATGGTTCGCAGGGAATCTGGATCCCGCGATCATGCCGCGCAAGGGCGACGCCGCAGCCCAGGCAATCGCCCTGGCCAACGAACAACTGCAAAGTGCAGGCAAGCCGGGCTCGATCGTGTTGATCACGGATGGAATCGACGATCGTCAGAACCAGCAGCTTGCCGAACTCCGGCAAGGACCCGTGCATATCCTCGCAGTCGCTGGAGACCAGTCAAAACCATTGCCACCCGGCAGTCCTCCCGCACCCGCGCTCGACATCGACGCCTTGAAGACCAGTGCGGATGCAGCCGGTGCGACGTTAACGGTGGTAACACCGGATGGCAGTGACCTGCAAACACTTTCTCGCAATATCAACACCAGCTTCGTCGCTGCACAACAGGACGATGAAGGATCGCGGTGGAAGGATCTCGGCTACTGGCTGACTCCGCTAATCGCGCTGATGACCTTGTTATGGTTTCGTCGTGGCTGGATGGTGAATTGGGAGTAAAGGCGTGAACACGAGTGAATTAACCACGGAGACACGGAGGCACAGAGATGCTCGTACTTGAAGAGCTGACGGGACAAATTTGCGGAGCAGCAATCGAAGTGCACAAGCATATCGGCCCAGGCTTGCTGGAATCGGCCTATGAGGAATGCCTCTGTCATGAATTCAATTTGCGCGGACTGCAATTTGACAGGCAGGTGTCCCTGCCCGTCGAATACAAAGGCATAAAACTGGACTGTGGATACCGTCTAGACATCGTCGTTGACAATCAGGTAATCGTCGAACTCAAGAGCGTCGAATCCATCATGCCTGTCCACCAAGCCCAACTCCTGACCTACTTAAAACTGAGCGAAAAGCGAGTCGGACTACTCCTAAACTTTAATGTCGATGTAATGAAGAACGGGCTAACGCGAATTGTGTTGTAATGAAAATGAACCACAGAGACACGGAGGCACGGAGAATTCCAGCCAGAATCCTCCGTGTCTCCGTGCCTCCGTGGTAATTCAAACTGTTGATCAAAAGCATGACTAAGCCATCCGCCATCATCGCCACGATTTTTATTGCTGCACTGGCCGTGCTGTGCTTACTGGCGATCGTCAAACAACCAGTCGACTGGTGGCTGACGGCGGACCAGCAGGGTGATCGGTTGTTTGCGGAGGAAAAGTACGCAGAGGCAGCAGAGGTATTCGAAGATCCGATACGCAAGGGCGTGGCTCTTTACCGCAACAAGGATTTTGAGCAAGCGGCCGCTGCCTTTGCCCGTGTCGACAACGCCCGGTCGGCCTTTAACCGCGGTAATTCACTAATGTTGCTGGGCAACTACGACGAGGCCATCACCAGTTTTGACCGGGCCCTGCAGTTTGAACCGGACTGGCGGGAGGCGCAGGAGAATCGCCAGCTCGCCATTGCGCGTCGCGACAAAATGAAGCCGCCCGAGGACGATGCCGGAGGCACCGGCGGCCAGTTGGGAGCCGACGAAATCGTATTCGATGATCGCGCCAAAAACGCTTCGCAAACCCATGAGATCGAAGCGGGTGCGGGTGAGGAAGTGTCTGATGAGTCGTTGCGCGAACTGTGGTTGCAGCGGGTCCAAACCAAACCCGCCGACTTCCTGCGGATCAAGTTTGCTTATCAACTTTCGAAGCAGGAGTCCGGCAATGCATCGAACGATCAGGCAAACTGAGACCATGCCGTCAGAAGACAGAACCAACCACGGAGACACGGAGGCACGGAGAAACCCTCTTGCCAATCCTCCGTGCCTCCGTGCCTCCGTGGTTTTTGTTTTCATCATGCCAATACTTTTCTTTTTTGCCTTTTCCCACGCTGGCTACGCACAGGATGTCGCTCGCGTACGCACGGAACTGACCACCGAGTCGCCAGTGTGGGTTGGCCAGCGAACGACATTCGTCGTCGATCTGTTGTCAGCGACGCTGTTTTCAGGGACCGCCAGCTTTGATGTTCCCGAGGTCCCCGGTCTGATCATCATGAAGGTTGCCGGCTCCCCCAGCATTGGATCGGAAAAGATTGAGGGTGACACGTGGAGCGTGCAGACGCATCGCTTCTCGGTTTTTGCCCACCGGCCGGGTAACTACGAAATCCCGGAATTTGCTGTTCGCTTTTCCGTCGCGCCGGCATTTGGCAAGCCTCCGGAAGAGCAAGTACTTTCGAGTCAGGCATTCTCGTTCGAGGCGCGGATGCCGCCAGGTGCCGAGGGCCTGTCATTGCTCATTTCAACCGAAGATCTGCAGGTAACGGAAATTTGGCAGCCATCGATTCCGGACGATGCAAAGATTCAGCTGGAAGTCGGAGACGCGATTGCTCGCAAAGTCACCATGCAGGCCAGTGATGTGCCAGGAATGGCCTTGCCACCAATTTCGTTTCCCCAGCCCGAGGGCCTGGCGGCCTATCCCGTCGCGCCCGAGGTCTCTGATCGCGAGGATCGAGGTTCACTAACAGGTCAACGCACCGATTCGATCACCTACGTTTGTGAAACAGACGGAACGTTCGAGATGCCTGCGCTCGTTATCCCCTGGTGGGACATGGCGGCTGAAAAACTGGAGCGAGTCACACTGCCGGCCGTGACGATTACCGTTGTCAACAACTCACCACAGGAAAGGTCGACCGGTGAGGCCACCGAGTCGAGTAACACATCCAGCCGTGGATGGCTTGCCCGAAATCGTGCGTGGTTGGCCGTTCTGGCGATTGTCTTGTTGTTGGCCGGCCTCGCCTGGGCGTTCCGCGACAAAATCCGGAACTGGATCGCTACGCGGCGGGAGCAGTACGCCAATAGCGAAGCGGCACGGTTTGCCGAGGTAAAACAGGCTTGTGCCAAAAACGATCCGGTTGGGACACTCAACGCCCTGATGCGGTGGCTGGAAGTTCAATGGTCAGGTCCCAATGCAGTGACCATCGACGCATTTCTGTTGCAGCATCCCGATAATAATGCCCTCGCATCGGAACTGCACGAGCTGCAACGAGCCGCAATGCAGCAGTCGACTGCGTGGTCTGGCCAGCAACTGGCTGCGAAATTGACGAGCTTACGCGCGCGCAACAAACAGCCTCCAGGACTGCCCGTCGAGCAAGTTTTGCCACCGCTCAATCCGGGCGGATAAGTCGACGAATCCGGCCTCGCTCGGCTACATCGTTGATCTAATCCTGCAACTTGCTCGTTTGCTGCAATCTCTGCCCGATCAACACCGCCCACAAGGCACAGCTGGTTCCCAATAACAGCCCACCCAACACGTCACTGGACCAATGCACACGCAGATAGGTCCGCGTCCAGCCCATGAACAGTGCGTAGGCGACGCCAACCGCCAACCAGATGATCCGTCGTCGCCCCGGTGGCGCCAAAACAAGCACCAGAGTAATTCCCAATACGGCCGCTTGCGTTGAATGGCCTGACGGGAAAGACCAGGTGGCCGGTTCAACGAGCCGGTCATCCGGGCGGGGCCGCGCGTACAGCAACTTGCTGGTCCCCGAAATCAGCTGCGACGAAATTACGGCGGCCAGCCAAACCTTTAGTCCATACCAGTGGTCGCGAATTCCCAACCACAGGGCGATCACCAAAAAGATCGGCAACATCACCCATGTGCTACCGACCGCGGCAAATACTTTGGCCACCAATACCAGCGGCGCCCATTCCAGACCTGCCATCAGGTCATGCCACCAGTCGTCGATCGTTTGCACGAGCCGGGCTGATTCGGGAATCGCCAGCAGCGTCCAGAAAACCAATGCCAGCCCGGTGGACACCAGGGCGGTCGTCAATATCCGATCACCATTTATCTCGTGTTGCATACTGGCACTTTTCAGATGTAGGCGTGCGAGGCCCTTCGCACGCCAATGACCGCTTCGGGCCGAGCAAGGGCCTCGCTCGGCTACAACTACTCCGCCAGTGGCGCACCCGATTCAGGCAGGACCAGTCGAACTGCCTGCGGAACCGCGCGGAACTCGTAAACTTGTTCACGAACTGGCTCACCATCCAGATTCACTGGCAGTGGCGCGTCACACTCGATGCGAAACGACTCCAGCTGCGCATACGAAATGTTTTGATTTGATTCATCGCCCAGCGCAACCCATTCGTTGATCAGATTGCCAAATGACAACAAATTGACATCGTGAACGGCCATCAAATCAAGCTTGCCATCGTTAAGCAGAGCATGCGGCGCCAACTGCTGCCCTCCTCCCGCCTGTCGACCATTGCCCACGGCCAGCACAAATACGGAACCTTGCCTTGATTCGCCAGTTGGCAGCGTAACCGTACATTGGTGGGGTGTCATTTTTGCCGCGGTAGCAATGCCTGTAACCACATAGGCTGTTCCACCCAAAGCCTGTTTCAGTTTGGGCGGCGTCTGAGTGGTTACCTCTGCACCAAATCCCCCGCTGGCCACGTTCACAAAATACCGGTCGTTGGCCTGTCCGATGTCGATGGCGACGGCCTCGCCGGTTGCAGCCAGTTGCAGGGCAGCCAGTGGGTCACCGATCGGAATTCCGCAACCGGTGGCAAAGTCATTGGCAGTGCCCAGGGGGATGATCGCCAGCGCGCTGGCGGCAGGTTTTCCCGTGGCCATCATTCCCGAAACGACTTCGTTGACTGTTCCATCTCCGCCAGCCGCGACAATCACATCCACTCCATCTTCCACTGCTTCCGCGACGTATCGTGCCGCATCGCCAAACTCCCATGTCACTCGTACGTCGACGCGATTTCCGCGATCGCGAACCGCCGAGACCGCCGAACGCACTTGGGGATTGCCGGCCGATTTGCCGTTTAGCACCAGACGAATAAAGCGTGAGGGAGGGGCAGCCATCTTTGAAATCTCTCTGAATCAAGGATCCTGGGGATGGCAAGGATTTTACATGACTCAGCCAGCAACGCACGATCGGGTAGTTGTCCAGATGAGGAACCACCGAGGCACGGAGGCACAGCACCGATCTTGCTCCGTGTCTCCGTGGTTTTTCATGCGGAAACGATTTGACGATTCGCCGAAAGGCTGATTTTGCGTTACGATTGCGATTCGGAAAATTAACATTTCATTCGAACAGCGGGAACACATATGTCCGAAGAGCAAAAAGGTACTTTGCAAGAGATGATGGACTATCTGAAGCAGCAACGCGATGAACTGCAGTTGCAAATGCATCTGGCGGAAATGGACGCCAAGGACGAGTACGAACGGCTGTCCGGAAAGTTCGACGAGCTGACCTCCCAATACCAGCCCGTCAAGGACGCGGTCAGTGAATCAACTGACAACGTCGTGGCGGCCCTCACACTGGCTGCCGAGGAAATGAAAAACGGGTTTTTCCGCGTCGCCAAATCCATCAAGGGCGATTGACTGAGCGACCGTCAATTTAAGGAACGGTCCTTTTGTTACGTTCAACCGTTCATGTCAGCGGTGAGGGGAACTGATGAACCAGCAACAAAAACTGCAAACCAAATTCTCCATCTGGTATTTTCTCGGCGCCATTTTGGTGTTGTTCTTGCTGCAGTCGATCGCAATGCGCTGGACGCAATCGCCGACCAGTTGCAGGAAGAGGAAGTGATCAGCGGCGACGAGGTGAAACGACTTGCCAACGAGTGCGGACGCCAGGTTCCGGCTCACGGAATTACCTGACAATCGCTGACCCGAATCAATACAAAACTTAACTGCGTCAAGGAGCATTATTAATTATGGCCGAGTTTATCGTCGTCGGTTTCGATGGACAACAAAAAGCATCCGCAGTCCTCAAGCAACTGCAGGATGCCGGTGATATGGATTTGAATATTGAAGTCAATGCCGTGATCATGCGTGACAAGGAAGGCAATGTGCTGGTCGATCAGGACAATCATGACGGTCCGGAAGCTGCGGTCGGCGGCACCGTGATTGGAGGCGCACTGGGCATGTTGCTGGGGGCAATCGTGGCCCATCCTCTCGCCGGAATGGCCATCGGCTCGGCTCTTGGCGGGGCGACCGGGGCGGCAACGGGCGATACCGGAGAAGTTGGCATCGACGACGATTTCAACCGGCAGGTCGGCGAGATGCTGCAACCGGATGCCTCCGCCATCTGTTTTCTGTTCTGGGATCAACCATGGGACGAAATGCCGGGTAATGGACATCGGATCATTCGCGACGCTGGGGGACGTATCCTGAAGACCAACCTGTCGGTCGAGAACGAAAACGAACTGAAAGCAAAATTGCAGGGATAATTGCCCGGAGATTTGCGCATGTCCGCGACTGGTTGGCTGTATCTGATTATCGGTATCGGCTGGGTGTTCTCGCTGCTGGTGCAGGGCTGGCTGAGGAACACCTATGCCCGCTGGAGCAAGGTCCGCAACTCGCTGAACCTGCCCGGCGCCGATGTCGCCCGCCATCTGCTGGACAAAAACGGCATGCGTGATTTCCACGTCACGATGCAACGCGGTCAGTTGACGGATCACTATGATCCACGCCATCGCAACGTGTGTCTCTCGCAGCGCATCTTTCTGGAACCCAGTGTGGCCAGCGCCGCCATCGCGGCCCATGAAACGGGTCACGCCCTGCAGGACAAAACCGGTTACAGCATGATGCGTTTACGGTATTTGGTGTTGCCAATGGCCCAGATCGGAGCGCAGTACGGCCCGTGGGCAGCCATCGTCGGCTGGTTCATGGGATTGGAATCGCTGATCGCGATCGGGTTTCTGCTGTTTGCCGCAGCGCTTCTGTTTCAGCTGCTCAGTCTTCCGATCGAATTTGATGCCAGCCGCCGCGCCAAACAGCAACTGGTGGAAATGGGGTTCGAGACCGAAGAAGACCAGGCAGGCGCTCGGCAGGTTTTGCGCGCCGCTGCCATGACCTACGTCGCCAACGCTGCAACGGCTTTGGGGCAGATTCTGTTCGTGCTGGTGTTCGCTGGACGCGGATTGTTGAAGAAGTTTCTCAAGCCCGGCAATCCCAGTCCCGGTCCACCCGTACCCTGATTGTCACATGCAATATTTGATTTAGCCGAAGTCGCAAAACTTCGGGGAT
This sequence comes from uncultured Pirellulaceae bacterium, assembly GCA_947258905.1. Lineage (GTDB taxonomy): Bacteria > Planctomycetota > Planctomycetia > Pirellulales > Pirellulaceae > CAJQPP01. The sequence goes on from CAMYKF010000340.1 coordinate 7,666, forward strand.
TCGGCGTTGGTGAACAAGCCGAGGGTGCCCGCGAATTGCCGGTCGATGCTTCCTGTACTTTAGCGGCAGGGCGCAAGCCCTCCGGTCCTTCACCCTCCCTGTACTTTAGCGGCAGGGCGCAAGCCCGGTCGATCTGGTGTTGCATACGCCTGGTGGTCTGGTGCTGGCCGCCACTCAAATTGCCCGGGCCATTCACAAACGCAAGGGGACCGTGCGCGCGATCATCCCGCACTACGCCATGTCCGGCGGCACGTTGATCGCCATGGCCTGCGGGGGGCAGGTCCGTGGACTATCCCGTGGAAGACGACATGCCACAGGAATTCCTCGACCTGATGGCCCTCTATCAGCAACCGGTGCGTCACACGCCATCGGTAGAGTACATTCGCGAAAACCGCAGGGTTGTTGATGGCGGGCAGGATGCTTCACAATCCTTGTCCTTGTCTTTGTCTCGATCCTTGTCAAAAAGGCAGCCTGGCGGAAGGCACGTCTTGTTGGACAAGGACGATAGACAAGGATCCGGGGCAACTATCCCTCCTTAATCGCCTCCAACGCCGCCTGAATCTCCTGCAGCATTTCACAAGTGGCTGCATCTCAATTGGAGACAATGTAGTGAATCTTGATGCCATGCTTCGTTTCAACTCGCACTGAATTGTGCTCACGATAAGCCGGCCGCGTGTTCTGCGTGTAGGATATCTCAAGATTACTGTCGTCAATCCAGCGTATCTCGATATCTGAAAAGCCACTCCATGTCTTGTACTTGCCGAGTAGGCCATCACGTTGATTTAATTCGGCTCCCGCTCGTCGGAGGCTTACATTGTTGTAGCAGTAACCTGCGGCGCCTCCTCCTTCACAATAGAAACTCGTAGCGATGAACTTGCCATTGGGCGACGGCTTTTCATCAAGAACCTCCACTGTGTCGGTGCCACGCCAATCGTGACATCCGTTTACGAACAGAATAGCCAGTGCGAAAATTGCTTTTCCGCATATTGACTTCCCGGGAACATCGGTGGCAATCAGGTTCGCTGTTACTGAAGGGACATCGGGACTCGTGAGGAAGTACGATGTTTGCCTTGTCTGTTTGTGGTTCATATTTGCAATGACCCAAGAGCAGCCTGTCGGAAGGCAAGTCGGTTTGGACAAGGACGATGACAACGACAAGGATTCGGGGAAATCACCTCTCCTTCATCTCCTCAAACGCTGCCTGAATCTCGGGCAGCATCCGCCTGGTCGCGGACTCGCCGGTTTCGGCAATCGCCTCGGCGGCCGCAAAGTCAGCAAAGTCAAAAGCGGACGTATCCGGTTCGATCACGAGATCGGCGAAACTCATTTGCAATTGGGAGATACCGCGGCGTGTAACGTCCATTACGCGGTAGGCCGTTTCCCAGCGACCCGGTCGTTTCATGCTGGTTTTGGGAGTGGCTGCCGTGTTGCCGGCAAAGCTGTGCCGAATTTCCTTCGACGCATCGACACCCACCACGTACTCGGCACCCTGGTCCTTCAGCAATTCAGCAGGCAGGTTATTCAGGACGCCGCCATCTACCAGAATCTGTCCGTCGCGAAAGATCGGTCGGGATAGTACCGGCACGTTGATACTTTCCAGAATCGCCTGCACGAGATCGCCGGAATCCCGCACGACTTCGTCGCCCGAAATAAGGTCGGTCACGACAACCGAGAACGGAATCGGCAGCTGTTCGAATGTCCAATCGTGAAAATACTTGCGCAGCATGCGATCCCACGCCCGCATTTGAAATTTGCCAAACAGGAACAGACGTCGACCACCGGGCAATCGATCAAGAATCCCCGCTGGTTTCAGCTCACGGGCAAAGGAACCGATCAGGTAATTGGGAGTCAAACCTGCGGCGTAGGCCAAACCCACCATGGCGCCGACACTGGTGCCGCTCATCAGATCGAATCCGGTTTCGGCTTCATCCAGTGTATGCAGCACACCCAGATGCGACATGCCGCGGGCACCGCCACCACCCAGTGCCAAACCGGTACGGATACCACGCAAATGTCGGGCGATCCGCTCCATACCTTGTCGGTACCATCTTCCGCCGTCGGCGGGCAGCATCAGATCACGCTGCTGGAGTTGCGGGCAACACGGCTGCGAGCGTCCCACCGTCGAATCATCCGCCAGAAACTGAACGCATACGACACGTGTGTTAAATTCAGGATGCTGCCTCAAAAGCTCGTTGAGCAGATCTTCCTGTCCGGCTTGTGGGTCAGCGTTGTCACAGCACCAAAGGACTTCCTCACATTCGCTTCCGCAAGATTCGACGGCAGATTCCGACAATACCTGTTCGCCGACCGGGTGCATATCGATCAGCACGCGGTCAGCGCGACCGAGGTGGTCTCTGAAGCAGGCCCGCAATTCCGCTGGGTCCGGGCAACCTTCCGATCGGACTGTGGTCACATTGGACAGTTCCCGAAACTCGTTCTCGCGAGCAGTGATTACGACCAGCGTTTCTTGCCACGCCGCCAACTCACGGCACATTTCCGGCAGAAAGGATCGGCAACGCTCCGCAGCGGTCACGACACCCACGATGTGTGGAAAGCGTCGCGGAGCGGTACCGCGAAAAAAGTTGGCGGCCCGGACGCCGAAACTTTCGATCAAGTTGCGACGAAACATGGGTGTCTCGCCACTCAATCGCAACACGTCATCGCGTTGCACCACAGCGACGCGGGACACGATGTCCGCTTCGATGCCGACGTGATGATCGAATTCCTCCAGCACAAAAGATGACTGACCCACCGTGTCGCCGCGATTGACGAAGCCGATAAAGCGTCGTTCGCTATCGTCAATTCGCTGAAAGACTTTCAGCCGTCCACTAATGACGGTATAGATTTCGAATGCCGAATCGCCGGGCTGCGCCAATGCCTCTCCAGGGCCCACATCAAACATCGTACTGACGGACGCCAGTCGGCCAATCTGATCCTCAGTCAGACCGCGGCATATCCGGCTGCCTCGCAGCTGTTCGACAGTGATTGATTCGGGAGTCGAGTGATCCACTGGAGGTATCCGATCAAGGCGGTTCTGGAAAGAGAACAGCTTAACAGTTTTTGAAGGGTCGCACGCGGACTGCTTTGCCGGGCCTCCCACGTCTGCTATCGTGTCGCTTCCGAAAAATGCAGACCGGAGGATTCAGGGACGTGACACATACCCTTCAACAACTGTTACGCGACGGTTTGCGGGACGAAGTCATTGAGTTCGATCCGCGCGATCCCCGGCAGGATGCCAGAGTATGCGAATTGGCTGACCAGTTGCTGAAACCCGGCACCGATTTCGCGCAACTGCAGCAACTGGAACAACAGATCGCGGAAGCAGGTTCTGACCAATGGCTACTCGCGTCGCGGTTGGCGGTCAAGCTGGCCAAATCCAAAGCCGCCTTGTGCGCGGACGACAGTCCGTTACACGTGTCGATCGTGTTTGCCATGTACAAGGAGCACACTCGCATCCTGCCAGCCGACCAGCATCCGCATGGCGAGGATTTCGTAGCCCGGAAAATCGCGCAACTGCAGTGGCTGTTCGATGGCCTGGATTGCGCAAGCTGGAGCATGTGGATCGTGGATGATGGATGCCCCGAGCACAGTGGCCGACTGGCACAGCAGGTATTAAGCGAACGGTTCCCTGACGCACCCGTGCAGGTGCTGTTTCTGGAAGACGCCATCCGGCAGGGACTGGATGTCGCGGCACCCCTGGCATCGACGGCTGATAGCCAAAAAGGTGGCTCGGTGGTTTACGGGATGTGGACGGCTGCCCAAAAACAGCATGACGGACACGTCATTGCGTTTACCGATGCCGACCTGTCCACGCACCTTGGCCAGGCAGGGCTGCTGGTCCATGAATTACGGGATGGCAACCGGCTTGCGGCGATCGGTTCCCGGCGTGAACCGACCTCGGTCGTTATCAAGCAAGGCCAGCGCAATACGCGTGGCAAGCTGTTCATCTACCTGTGGAAATCGCTGATCACGCCTCTCAACTACATCACCGATACCCAGTGCGGCTTCAAGGCGTTTACGGCAGAGACTGTGCGTGACATCGCATCTGGACTGATCGAAAAACGATTTGCGTTTGACATCGAACTGTTGCTGAAAACCGAACTGCGTCGCCACGATTCGATTGCCAAAGTGCCAATTTCGTGGATCGACAGCGAAGCCGCCTCGACCACGACCGGACTGCAACCCTACCTGTCCATGCTGAAATCGGTCGTGGCCATGTACCGCAAATACCTGCCACCTTCTCCGGATGCCGAACCGTTTGCGGAGTTGATCGAATCGATGACCGAGACCCAGTGGCAGCACCTGGCCGGGCATGTGCCAACCGCCATTGCCGAAGCCGACCCTGCCAGCTTCCATGACTTTCGTCCGGTCACGGCCGGGCAGTTAACAGCCATGATTGAAGATGGTCGCTAACGGTACCACGGTCGGATTCGATCACCCCAGCCGTTTCATTCCGGCGACTGTCAACTCGTCCGCAACTCAATCCCCGGACTACCCAGATTCACACCGCGGCCCGCGGACCGTGAAGATTCAAAATCCGGGTGATTATCGGTTGTTCCGGCAAAAAAATTCGCTCTACTGTGTGAACGTCATCTCAGACGGGAATAGCGCTCTGGCAAACGGGCGGCACAGGACAGGTTTGTCTGGCGGCAGGGATCGGCCGACTCTTTCGTTTTCGTGTACCGGAACGGACACGATTCGTGATTCCATTTTTCACTTCTCTTTATGTGGAGACAGTCGCATGAGCAAGTTTGTTGTGGTCGTGTTTAAGGACGAAAAATCTGCTTACGAAGGATCCCGGGCATTGCGGGACATGCATGACGATGGCAACCTGGTCGTCTACGCGGGCGCTGTAATTTCCAAGGACGCCAATGGTGTCGTGCAACTCGAGGACGCCGTTGATGAAGGTCCCGTCGGAATGGCGACGGGCATGCTGGTGGGCACGCTGATCGGCATGCTGGGCGGTCCTGCAGGGATGGTCGTGGGGGCCGCTGCGGGTACCCTGGCCGGTTCAATCTCCGATTTGTACAACGTGGGCATTGACGGGCAATTCCTGGACGATATTGGCGAAGTCATGTTGCCCGGCCGATTCGCCGTGGTTGGCGAGGTCGCCGAAGTCTGGACGGCTCCGCTGGATACGCGGATGGAAGAACTCGGCGGCGTGGTGTTCCGTCGTTATCGAATGGACGTCGAAGACGATCAGATCGAACGCGACATCCAGGCCACGACTCAGGAACTCGACGAACTGGACGCCGAATACAATCAGGCAGTCGATGAGGCTCGGGAGAAATTGCAATTCAAAGTCGAAGCAGCGCGCGAAAAGCTTCAGGCATTGAAAGAAAAAGCGGGCGAGAAAGCCTTTTCGCTGAAGGCCGAGGCCGAGGCCAAGGTCGACAAACTCGACAAGCAAATCGCCAAGGCCTCCGCAGACTCGAGGGCCAAATTCGAGAAGCAACGTCAGCAACTGGAAGCCGACTACAAGCAGCGTGTCACCAAGCTGAAGCAGGCAGCTTCGCTGACCTCAGAGGCACTCTCGCCATAGGCGTCATGTCAGGCAGAAAACTCGAAACCGCAGTCATAAACCGGCTGCGGTTTTTCGATGCGCTAAACTGCTTGCCATTCACTGGCTAGAAGTTATTTCAAAACCAGTTTCCTGCGGTAGTTCGGTCTCTCCGAGACCGAGAAAACAGAGCAAAACGAGTCCCGGCGCGCCGGGACTCGCCTGCCGTTTCGAAACCACCTCTACCTAAACTGAGCGGATGCTGGCAAGTGTGACAAAAATGCAGGCGTGCGAGGCCCTTCGCACGCCATCCGTTTTCCAAACGGTGCCGGATCACGATCGATTTCCATGCGATGAAGAGCGAGGACCTCGCTCTTCCACAAGGAATTCGTCGCCAGGTTTGAGTAGCTACCCCTGCAGATACTGATTGTCTTCGGGGTTGTGTCCGCGGAACACAAACACGATCCAGCGATAAAAGGCCAGACCCACAATGTTCCGGTCGGCCCACGTGGCGTCCGGTGGAAAGCTCGACAGCTTGCCCCAGTCCTCGGGGCGAAAGTCCGGCGGCCAGTACATCACATGGTCGATCAGCTGTTTGCACCGATTGACGGTTTTCAGTTCCGTATCGCCGACGGCACCACCGGTATCCTCAATTATGTAGACGCCATGATCCGACAGGCGGGGAAACAGCTGGTTAAATGTGTGCAGCTGATGATCGGGGACATGGCTGCCGTCATCAATGACCAGATCCAGCGTTTCGCCGATTTCGTCCAGCACTCCGTTCATGAATACCGGATCGGCCTGACTACCAATGCGAATGTGCACCCGGCCGCTTTCGAATTCCCGGCAAGCGGGATCGATATCGATGCCGTAAATCTGCGCGTTGGGAAAGAACTCCTCCCACATGCGGACGGATCGATCCGTCTGCACACCGATTTCGATCATCGAGCGAACTTGATGCCGAATATCACGCAAATGCGTCCAGTAGTGCTGCAAATAGTTGTGATGGCGTTTGGACGGCTGATACTTCGCGCCCAGTTCCTCCAGCACGTTGTGCGAGTCAATGACGGAGGCGAACGGGCTGGCATAGCCGTCGGCCGGACCCTGCAATTCGGGCGTCGATTGAATGAGTCTGGTTCGTCTCAGCCTCTTCCATCGAGTACGGTTGGACATGTCTCACCATCCCTGACAGCCATAACGATTTAGTGCTGGCCGCCGCCCGGCGACTTGCCAGTGGTCGCGGATGCGGCACCGGTCCCCTGCTCTGCCGCGGCCTCGTGCCCGCCGGGAGATTTGCCTGGCGGGTGTGCGTGCGGAGTGTAGCCCGCAGTCAGCACAATTCCGATCGCCACGAGAAGCATGCCAACCCACATCAGTGGATTGATATCGACGGAGCCGCGTAGCATGAAGTAGGCAGCGATCGCGTTCACCGTGACTGCACCGCCGAACACAATGGGCATGACATAGGCAGGCTTGCCACCTGCCCTGGTTAAGGCAAACGTCAATCCCAGCGCACCGAGCGCGCCGAGGCATCCCGCCAGGAATCCCCATTGCATCGCCGGACGGTATGTGCCCGTGTAGTCGAAGTTGTCATTGAAGACGAACTTCATCATCAACGAACCACCGACAATGGCAATCACGAAATAGGCGACGCCGATAAACAGGTAAGGTTTGAACGGGCCCCATTCCCTGTTGGGCGATCGTGCGTTGGACAAGGTTGGACCATACAAACCCCAACACAATGCCACAAACAAGGCACAAAAGACTGCAAACCACTTCATGATCGGGCTCCCGTTGCTGCCGGTTTTGGGTGAATCGTAATCGTTTTGTAGAGCGGATCGAACCGGTCTCCCGGTTTCGAGCAACGATCAATCTGACAGGTGACAGGGGTTTCTGGAAGACCGGCCCGAAAATTTTGGCGTCGCGCAACACATTTACGCTCGGACCGTGAATTGACTCGGCGGACGGCGAAACATGTAGCCGAGCGAGGCCCTCGCTCGGCAGGGCCAGGATGGCGAGCGAAGGGCCTCGCTCGCCTACATGAAAAAACACCGCCGGCTCGCCTACATAAAAAACAACCACCGACGCAACAGGGAGCACTTGCTCTTCCGGCAGTTCGACGGAGCGGTGACAGGCTGACGGCGCTGTCGCCCAGTTCCACGATGCCGTCCATGAGGATGCCAGCCGCGTTGTTTCCCGGGGTCAGTGAACCGTTGATCGACAGCCAGCCCTCGCCGGTAAAGTCGCCTTCGCCACGCTACTCGCCGCTGACATAGGCAAACGAAGTGTCATCAAGGTACAAACCGCCTTGATTTTCGAAATCGCCGTTGACCGTCGTTCATGATGATCGACCGGTCCTGACTGGCCGGCGTGTTGCTCAGGGTTGCCAGCGTTGTCAACCTGCCCGAATCATCAAACAGGAAAGGAGTTGCTGGCGACGCCAGCGTGCCGCTGACGCCCGGCGCCGTTTGACCGAATCGAAAAACGGTTTCCAAGCCCTGTTGGTCACCGCGATACACCCCCCAGCCACCCGGACTGGCGACGGCGTAAACCCCGATTTGCCCGGCGTAGTTCAACTCGGGCGTGCTGAGAGAGGTTAAGTTACCCACGCCGTCGGGCGACGGCTGACCCGTTGCCACGATCGTATTATTGCGACCCTGAGCCAATAGCTGGCTTGCCGGGCAGAGCGAAACCACCAGCCAGAATGCCGTCAAGCAACAGCGGATGATCGGGACAGGGAGCAGTCGTAATCGGGGGTCTTGTCGAGTCATCGAGGTGTCTTTCGCGGGATGTCAGTACGTGCGGGAGGTATCCAGGGGACCGCCAGCCGTAACATCAATCACGAGCCCCTGAATACGGAGAAACGTCCGCGGGTGAAAATCCGACACCTAATCGGCAACTTTTTTTTGAATTCGGCCGGGACCCACAGCAATGGTCCAAATGAATAGCCGGTGAGGAGGTGGTGGTGCAGACCGGCAAGCGTCCGCCCAAAGCGCCGCAACCGCTTGTCAGCGCGACGGCTGTGCACCTTGCGACGTCGGCATGCGTGCTACGGAGTCCAACTCCAGCAAGTGCCGTCTGAGGATACACAACAGTTCCGCCAGCGACTCGTCGTTCACCCAGTCCCAGGTCAGCCC
>CAMYKF010000341.1 GCA_947258905.1 uncultured Pirellulaceae bacterium
AGGACTAGAGGGCATTTCAAAACCGGGTTTTGAAAGTTCGCAGTCCCGCAGTTCGTAGTCCCGCCTTTGGGCGGAATTGGTTACGAATCCGGCTATTGCCGGTACTGCAAACCGGGTTTGGAAGGGGTTCCGGAACACCTCAGGCAAAACGCCTGCCGCTGAACCAGCTACAATGAATCGCAATTCTCAAGTACGGAATTGCGATGAACATTCGTTGGCTGTTTGCCGTTTTGCTTTTGGGGCCTGGCCTGTTCGCCTGCGCCCAGAACCGCATCGAATATCCGCTTGACGGTACGTGGCAACTGCAGGTGGACGGCGAATCGCCATGGCGGGAAGTCACCGTTCCAGGCGTCTTCGAAGAGCAAATCAGCTTCGACTTCGACGGCATCGCCACTTACCGCAAAACGATCGCGGCAGTACCGATCGCCGAGGGACGGCGACTGATACTGCATTTCGATGCCGTTGCCACGCATGCCACGGTTTGGTTCAACGACCTGGAAGTGGGCCGGCATCTGGGCGCGTGGACCCCTCATCGCATGGACGTCACCGATGCAGCACACGCGCGGCCCGACGGCCCATGGGAAATCAGGGTGCGAGTCGATGAACGCGTCGGGCACAATACGCAGGGCTTTCTTCCCGTCATTGCGCCACATTTCGGTGGCATTTGGCAGTCCGTTCGCCTGATTGACGTGCCGAAAAACTGGATCGATGAAACGCGCCTCTTTTTTTATCTGCGATCCAACCGCTTTGATCTGAAATTGCCTGCCGTCTGGTCGGGTCCCCACGACCTGAAAATCTCGCTGCGCCGGTCTGGCAGCATGCGGTGGAAGACTGTCTTCGAGTGGCCGAAACTGCTGGATGGAACCGAAACAGAGATCACCACGGTTACCATTCCCGGCGAAGACGATTACGCCGTAATATTTGGTGAGGCGTTTCAGTTCTGGACTCCGGATAATCCGGTTCTGTATGAAGTCAAATTTGAGTTGACTGGCGATGAAACGGCTGATTCGGTTGTGACTACGATCGGTATTCGCGACGTGCGTGTCGTCGGTTCCGGGTTTGAACTTAATGGCGAACCCATCAACATTCGCGGCCTGCTCAACTGGGGTTACGCGCCGCCGCGAACCGCGCCGAGTCTGGATGAAAAGTTCATGCGTAGCGAAATTCAATTTGCGAAGGATCGCGGTTTCAACTTGATGAAATTCTGCTTATGGGTGCCGCCCAGGCGATACCTGGAACTGTGTGATGAAATGGGCATGCTGGCGTGGATCGAATATCCCACCTGGCATCCGGACTTTTCCGCCGATCGGCTGCCAGAGCTGCAAACCGAGTACGACGAATTCTTCCAGCACGACCGCAATCACCCCGGCGTGATTCTCCGCAGTCTGACTTGCGAAACCGGTCCGTCGGCCGACATCAACGTGATACGATCGCTGTACGATCGGTGCAAGGAACGTATTCCCGACGCCATCGTCGTTGACGACAGCAGCTGGATTGAATGGAACCGCGTATTTGATTTCTACGACGATCATCCGTACGGCAATAATCACACGTGGCCGGGCCAACTGAATCAACTGAACGAGTTCATCGGTGCGCGGGAACAAAAACCGCTGGTACTGGGCGAAGCCATTGCGGCAGACACGTGGACCGCCCCGGCCTGGTTCAACGGTGAAACGAAAGGTCTCCCGGAATTCTGCCAGCCGAATTTTCTGGAGGCTTCTCGACAGTGGCTGGACGATGCGCGCCGACGTTATGGCGAATCGGCGGTAACGCACTTGCTGCCGGATTCCAAACGGTATGCCATGCTGATGCGCAAATACCAAATGGAGACGTTTCGCCGCGTCGTGCCTGTTGGCGGCTACGTCGTCAGTGTCATGCGCGATATGCCGCTGGCGGCCATGGGCCTGATCGACTATCGGGGCCAGCCCAAGTGGCAGCCGGAAGACTGGGGCTGGCACGGCGACCGCATGTTGTTGCTGGAGGCGGGAGCCGGTAGCCAGCTGCCCAATGACAACCTGCGTCGCGGGTACTTTGGTGGACAGACCTTTACGGCTCGTGTTTTCGCCGCCGGGTTTGACGCTGCCGGGATTCATTGCGAGATCTCCTTGGCGATGGCCGGCGGATCGTCAATCGAGATGACCACTCCCCGACGGCAGATTCTGCAACGCGATACGCGTCGTCATCCGTCGTGTCGGATCAGCGCAGCATTGCCGGTCGTGCGGGAACCGACTCCCTTTACCCTGCAGGCCCAGTGCAAGGATGACCGGGGCCGTGTGCTGGCTTCCAACATCTGGCAATTCTGGCTGTTGCCCGATTTGCAAGGCGACGACCTGCCCATCTCGGCGACGGTTTCGTTTTTGAACCTGGAAACAGCTCCGAAGGGATTCCACAACCTGCCCCGCCCGCGCAGGGAGTTCGCACAGCCGCCTGTCCTCATGACAGCCACCATCGATCAGGAAGTGCTTGAGCATTTGGAAAGCGGTAACAGCGTGGTGTTGCTCGCGAGTAACCAGCCGAACAGTTTTCCGACCGAGTCCCACTGGTTCCTGCGCGGTGGTCCGGTGGTTTCCGAGCGGTTGCGCGGCCTGATTCCGCGTGAATTGCTAATCGATACGCAACATTTCGACATGGCCGGCGATGTGGTTCGAGATATCCAGTACCTGGACTCGATTGATCCGTTGTTCATGCTGTGGGAAGCCCACGATCTGGATCACATCAAGACCAACGGGTTGTTGTTCCATATGCCCGTGGCCAGCGGCAATCTGTTTGTAACGGCGCTCGATCATTCGGGTCCAGGCACGGCCGGGGATTATGTATTGCAGCGACTGGTCAGGGAGATTGCCATGGGTGATTTGTGTGATTCCCTGAAAGACGAAAGACGAGGCCGCGAAAACCTCGCTCGACTGCAACGCGAAATGCGCGAGCGCAAAATAATGCTGGAAAACAAGGTGTGGCGATTCAAGCCCGATCCCGACCAGCAGGGCAGGGCCGAGCGATGGTTCGCAGCTGACCATGATGATTCCGCATGGTCGTCCATTCGCATCGACGGGCACTGGGAATCGCAGGGCCACGATTCGCTGGATCACTGGGCCTGGTACCGGTTGCCGGTCGACATCCCCGATGACTGGGATTCGCCCGCCACGTACCTGAATTTTACCGGCGTCGACGACTACTACGATGTGTTCGTTAACGGCGAAAAGGTGGGCAGCGGAGGCGATATCGAAAAACGGGAAACAGCTTTCTCATTGCGAACCAGTCACTACATCAGCGCGCATATCCAGCCCGGCTCAAGGATCCAGGTGTCGGTAGCCGTTTATGACTGGTATGGAGCCGGCGGAATTTTTCGCCCCGTCTGGATTTCAACCTCACCGATTTCGGATGAGCCGCGCATGTTGAAATGAACTGAATAAGACCTCGCGTTAACCGGTGCGCTTTCCCTTCCTTCTCCCTCGGGGAGAATCCCGGCGCGCCGGGAGAAGGGCGGATGAGGGCCGGAAATTTATTCTCGCAGCACGTTGTTTTTGACGTAATATATGCCCTCACCCGGTTGGTCTTTTTTCAAAA
>CAMYKF010000342.1 GCA_947258905.1 uncultured Pirellulaceae bacterium
GTGGATCGATGGACGCAAGTATTTCGACGTTGAGGACGATGCTGAACGCAGGTATCAGGTGGCCAGCATGCGGCAAACCCTGATCCAAAAGATCCTCAGCTCCGGCGAAGACATGCGCACCGACGACAGTCGCAATGACGATCCACAAAACTTGTGGCCGCGTTATGACGAGTACTGCGGTTCGCACCTGTTCGGCAACGACGACGGTCAGGCGCTGCGGCAGTTACAGCAGGCCTGGGAAGAGGAGGAAGATTGAGTTCCCTCTCCCTCGGGGAGAGGGTGCCCGGAGGGCGGGTGAGGGCCGTCGTCTGGCGACGGGAGACTGGAGACTGGAGACTGGAGACGGGAGGCATTAGGCACGAGGCCGAGTTTCGTTTAACCCCGAGCCGCAGGCGAAGGCGTCCTGCGTGCAGCCAAATCGATGACCTTTTTTCGTTTAACCCTGAGCCGCAGGCGAAGGCGTCCTGCGGGCAGCCAAATCGATCAACTTGATTTGTCAATAAACATCATGAAACGAATTCGAACACTACTGGCACTTGCTACGATCGCTTTCTGTGCGAGCACTGCCACTGCCACCGACGAAGTTCCCGGGGCAACTCAGGACAAACCGGTCGCACTGGTCGGCGGCACCATCCACCCGGTCAGTTCCGAGCCGATCGAAAACGGCACGATCGTATTTGCCGACGGCAAGATCACGGCGATCGGCACAGATGTGGAAATACCCGCCGACGCGGTGCAAATCGATGTGTCCGGAAAACACGTTTACCCGGCGCTGTTCGAAACGCATTCGCAAATGGGTTTGACGGAGATCGGTGCCGTGCCGGCAACGGTCGACACTTCGGAAACCGGCGAAATGAATCCGAACGTCAAAGCGGTCGTGGCCGTGAACCCCGACAGTGAACTGATTCCGGTGACGCGCAGCAACGGGGTCTTGCTGGCCGTCTCCGCACCGAGCGGTGGTTTGATTTCCGGCCAGTCTGCGGTGCTGCAACTGGACGGCTGGACCTGGGAAGATATGGCACTGAAACCGGCGGCAACGATGCAAGTCAATTGGCCATCCCTGCGACAACGCAGATTCCGGCGTGGCGGCGACCGGGATGAAAGCGAACTGCTGCGCCGCTATGAAGAGCAAGTCAACCAGTTGCGAGAACTGTTCAAGGAAACACGTGCGTACCAATCCGGCAAGGAATCGCGTGGCGACGAGCAACCGCTCGATCTGCGACTGGAAGCCATGATTCCCGTCGTGGACGGGCAGCTGCCGATGATGGTGCGCGCCGACACGCTGAACCAGATTCAGTCCGCGGTGGCGTTTGCCGCCGAGGAAAATGCCAAGCTGATTATTCTGGGCGGGTACGACGCGCCGCTGTGTGCCGACCTGTTAAACGAACACAAGGTGCCGGTGATCGTGTCGGCGGTGCAGCGTCGTCCCTTGCGTCGCAGTGACGAATACGATGCGGCTTACACGCTACCCAAACGGTTGTCCGAAGCCGGCATTCAGTTCTGCATTTCATCGACTGATCGCAGCAGCACCTGGAACACACGCATTCTGCCCTTCCAGGCCGCCGTCGCCGCCGGACATGGGCTGGAACCGTCCGAAGCGCTCAAGGCCATTACGCTATACCCGGCACAAATCATGGGCGTCGATGACATGGTGGGTTCGCTGGACGTTGGCAAGCATGCCACGCTGTTCGTCGCCAACGGCGACGCGCTGGAGATCTCGACGCAGGTCAGTCATGCCTGGATTCAGGGCCGTGAAGTCGACCTGTCGGACAAGCACAAACGGTTGTTCGAAAAATATCGCCGGAAATACGAACAGCTCGATAGCCAGTCAAATGGCGATTGAATTCATCAAGACGAAAATCAAAAGGCAGGTGCCATGGACTCGGCGTCTTGGTCAGGAATCACGGATCAGGGTTCCACAATTCGGGCATCGAACGCCAGTGATCCGGTGTTGTTGAGACGCCGCCAGAATTCGGCATCATCCTGCTTCAACAAGGCCGGCAGAATTTCGTTTCGTACATAAATCCGGAAATCGATGCCTTGTTCACTGGATTCCGGCATTTCCTGGTATTCCTGCCAGACTTGATCAGGGTACACGGCCAGCAATGCCCGAAAGAACGCAGCCGCGGAATTTAGACGAACATCATCGGAATACTGGTCGAACAGCTGCGTGGCTCGATCCATATCGTAGGGGGCAATGGCGGCAATCATGGTGAAAATATCGTCCTGAGCCGTATGTAGTCGTGACGTCTGCAGCGCCAGCGAAATTTCCTCAGTTGTCCGGATGCAATCGTCCACAAGTTTCGGATCCACAGCTGCCACCAGGGGCAGTGCAGCTGATGAAATACGAGTTGGCGAAAAGTTGTAGTTAGCTGAATCCGTGTCGCTACTATCCAGTTCGACGAGTCCATCGTAGCATTCCCGGACAAGTCGTTTTGCCCTTTCCGGATCTTCTCTGGCCAGGGACGGAGCGATGACCAGCCGGGCCCAGATCTTCGCTCGCTCATGCAGCGCCGACTCGGCCCAATTCAAGGCGCGATCCGGATCGTACTGAGCTACTATTCCCATCAGTCCGGCCATCGACATCTGCTCGTGGGTGCGCCGGCCGAAGTCGACACGGTCCACACTCTCCAGTTTTTGCAGTTTTTCGAAATCACTGATCGATTCGTTACGCAGAAATGCCAGGGGATCAAACGGTGCGGCAGCTTCCACCAGGAAATCATCCTGATACTCCGGCGGCGCGAATGCGGTCAGCATTTGCGCAAAGCCCTGCCGGAAAGCCGGATCCTGCAACGCCCTTTCCTCCGATTCCTGACTGAGAGCCTGTTGCCAGAGCTCGTTTGCCTTGCCGGAAGTGTAAAACTCGTTAATTTTTTCATGGATCTGCCTGACGTGATCGGGATTGCGGGAACGTCTGGCAAGTTCAAGTTTCGCTCCAAAGGTCTGGACGGCGTTTTGCGACGGTTCGCGAGGTTGCAATGCCAGATCAATAATGCTTTGCCGCAAGTCCCGATGATCGCCGGGCAGATGGCGCACGGCAAGCAAGGCATAGGTGTAGATCGTGAAACGTTTTTCCGAGGTTTGTAACAGTTCCAGCAGCAAATCCTCGGGAATATCGCCGGGCCGTTGCATCAATTCCCGCATGGCCGTGTTGTCGTACAGGACTCCATCATCCGGTGGCGGATTCTCGATGATGAAACGCGCCGTCCAGACGGGTTCGTATTGAGCGGTGTATTCAGTCAGGAAATGCAATCGTTCGGGCGAGGCCGGGTCGGCGAGTGCCGCTTCGCGAATCGGTCCCAGAAACGTTTTGGCCAATTCCAGTCGTTGTGCTGCATTCAATCCGGGAGTGGCGACCTGGGCTTGCAGATGGTCCATGCCGGATAACAGCAATATGGAAGTGCACAAAACAAGGCAACATGTTCTGTTCATGAAACGATTCCGGTGAAAGAGGTGCCGGCACAAAACGAACTGGAGAGCGTTTCAAAACCCAATCTGCTGATTTGGTAGTGGACGAGGTCACGAGTCCTTCGCCGTTTACCGTGCAAATTGGACTCGTA
>CAMYKF010000343.1:0-773 GCA_947258905.1 uncultured Pirellulaceae bacterium
AATGTGCGGCCCAGGCGGCGGCGATTCTGTTGTCGCATTATCACGTCGATCCGGAACACATGGCCGAACAGATTCCGGTGCTGACGCGGATGAACAAGGTCAAATTTAAAAAAACGGTGCACCCCGGCGATGAAATCGAGATCAACGTCAAGCTAAATCAGGTGATTTCCGGAGCGTATTTCCTGGCCGCCACATTGCGAACCAATGACAAGCTGACTGTTACCCTCGAACTGGCATGCACGCTGGCTCCCAAATCGGTGACTCAACAAGCCTGACACAACAACGAGCGGCCGCAGCGATATGGACTTTCTGCAGATCAAAGACAAGCAGTTCATCGTATTCGGCGTCGCCAACAAAAAAAGCGTGGCGTGGCATATCGCCAGTACGCTGGAGGAAGCGGGGGCCAGGGTTACCTATGTGGTGCGTACCCAGGAACGCAAGGCATCGCTGGAGAAACTGCTGCAAGGCCGACGCGTCCTCGTCTGCGATGTGGAACACGAAGACCAGATTCAATCCGTGGCCGGGCAACTGGCCGACGACGATATCAAACTGGATGGCCTGGTCCACTCGATTGCTTTCGCCGACTACGAGGGCGGCTTCAAGCCGTTTCACGAGACGCCACGCAAATCTTTCTTGCGGACCATCGATATTTCCTGTTTTTCGCTGATCGCTATCTGCAATGCGCTCAGGGAACGTTTCAACGACGATGCTTCCGTGGTTACCGTCTCCATTTCCACGACGCGTATGGCCAGCGAGAAATACGGCTACATGGC
>CAMYKF010000343.1:795-4352 GCA_947258905.1 uncultured Pirellulaceae bacterium
CAATGTTCGCTTCAATGCCGTTGCCCCCGGTTTGCTCAAGACTTCTTCATCGGCAGGCATTCCCGGTTATGTCGACGCCTATCTGTACGCTGAACAGATCATTCCTCGAGGGCGTGCGGTGCAAACGTCGGAAGCGGCCAACACCGCCTGCTTCCTGCTCTGTCCGCGGTCTTCCGGTATCAATGCCCAATCACTGGTCGTCGATGCCGGCATGGCCATCAACTATTTTGACGACCGTATCATCGCCAAGGTCATGGAAGTGCCCGAGTGAACGACGGAAGGAGTCGGGTCGATGAGCGACAACGGGCACCTTCGCCGGATTTCCCAGTCCTCACAACTGGCCGCAACTGCCGATGATTTGACATCGGAAATGGCCGACGCCGACTGAACACCACGTGAAATCCTGCCAAATCCGGCTACATTGGAAGCATTGGCACGTCATTCTTGCGTATGGATCGATCGATGAAATTCTGTTCCTGGATGCTCGCATTACTCTGCCTGCCGTTGACTCTTGCCGGCGACTTGTGGGCTCAAACTGATCAGGCCGGCAGCAATTCGGACGAAAGCGTTTTGGCCGGACACTCATATCACGGCGAAGCGTTCAACGAGGGACCGCGACAGTATGCCTACCTGATGGATGGCCTCGGGCGCGCCAAATTCGAGATCACTAGCGACGTTCCGGACGCCCAGGAATTCTTCAACCAGGGCATCGATCAACTGCACGGATTTTGGTACTTCGAGGCCGAACGATCGTTCCGCCAGGTCGTGGTGCTGGACCCCGAATGCGCCATGGCCTACTGGGGTTTGGCGATGGCCAATATCAATAACGAGGATCGCGCCGCGAAGTTCATTGTCGAAGCCCAGGAGAAAGCCGCGGCTGAAAACGCATCGGTGACTGAGCGGGAAAAGGCATGGATTGACAGCCTCGCCGTGTACTACGACGAAAAAGTCAAGGACAAGAAAAAACGTGCTGCCAACTTCGCGGATGAAATGGAGAAACTGGTTCTGGAATATCCCGACGACATCGAGGCCAAGGCGTTTCTGGCCTGCCAGATATGGATGAACCAGCGGTCTGGAATCAAAATCGCCAGTCATGCGGGCGTGGATGCATTGCTGGAAGATGTTTTTGACACCGATCCCATGCATCCGGCCCATCACTATCGCATTCACCTGTGGGATTACAAGAATCCCGATCAAGCCCTGCACTCGGCGTCCCACGGCGGTCCCTCGCTGCCGGACATTGCCCATATGTGGCACATGCCCGGCCATATCTACTCGCGGCTGAAGCGTTACGAAGACGCGGTGTGGCAACAGGAGGCTTCCGCCCGGGTCGATCACCGGCACATGATGCATGATCGCGTGATACCCGACCAGATTCACAATTTTGCCCACAACAACGAATGGTGCATTCGCAACCTGAATCATGTCGGTCGTGTGCGGGATGCGATCGATCTGGCACAAAACATGATCTCGATGCCCCGTCATCCGTCATACAACAAACTGACAGGCCGCGGCAGCGCTTACTACGGACGTCATCGGCTGACGTTGACACTCAGTCGGTTCGAGTTGTGGGAAGAGTTGATCGATCTGTGCAACTCGGCCGAACTGGAACCGACGGACAATGTCACCGAGCAGGTCCATCGATTGCGATATCTGGGACGAGCCCTGTATCGCAGCGGCCAGCGGCAAAAGGGTGATGAAGTTCTGGCAGAACTGGAATCGCATCTGGAAAAACTGGAACAGGAACGGGCGGACAAAATCGCCACAGCTACCGGGGAACTTGACCGTAAATTTGACGAACTGCGGCAGCACGCCAGGCAGCTGAATCAGTGGTTGACCGGCGATCCGGAGTCCGGGTTTCTGGCCAATCTGCAGCGCCAGATCCGCCGCAAGTCGCGCAAGGAAATTGCCCGCAAGGTTCGCTCCGCGCGAGCCGGCTTTGCGGCCAGATTCAATGTGGTGAACCGAGCGATTCAGGAAATGCAGGGGCACCAGGCAGTTGCCGACGGAGATTTTCGAGAGGGCTACGCGCTGCTGAAAAAAGCCGGCGAAGCCGATGCGATCTACCGCGCGTGGGTCCGCCTGCAATTCGATGACCGGGATAAAACACTGGAGGAAGCCAGCAAATACGTCGACAACCATGAAAACGAAGTGCAGCCGCTGGCCATGCTGACCTGGCTGTACCTGGAAGCGGACGAACCGGAATCCGCACGCGAGACCTTTAAAAAGCTGCGCGCCATCTCCGGTTCTATCGACATGCAATCGCCTGTCTTTACGCGACTGTCCGATCACGCCCAGACACTTGGTATCGATGGCGATTGGCGGATCCCGTCCGAGCCGGCCGAGGATATCGGTCAGCGGCCCGATCTGGATTCCCTGGGACCGTTCCGTTGGCAGCCCATGCCTGCGCCCGAGTGGCAATTGGTGGACTCCGACGAGCAGACGGTCTCGTTGAAGCAGTTTGACGGCCAACCGGTCATCGTGATCTTTTACCTCGGACACGGTTGTTTGCATTGTGCGGAGCAATTGCAGAAGTTCGCGCCGATGTCGGACGAGTTCCGTGAAGCCGGAATTGAGATGATCGCCATCAGCACCGATGATCGCGAAGGCTTGCGAATTTCTATTGAAGACTATGGCGAAACGGAAATGCCGATTGGACTGCTGGCCGACCCCGAGCACAGCGTATTTCACCAGTACCGCGCATTCGACGAATTTGAGAAGCAGCCGCTGCATGGCACATTTCTAATCGATGCCAACGGCTTGGTACGCTGGCAGGATATCAGCTACGAGCCGTTTATGGACGCGGAGTTTCTGTTGGAAGAATCGCAGCGTCTGCTGGCTATCGAGCCGAACTGACTGGACGACGCCCGCCGCCGACGATCATGGTCACCATCATATTACAGGTCTGCCGGGCCAATATTCTCGTGCGGCGTGCGAATCAACAGTGAAAAAGCAGTGATTTGGCAGTCACGGTTTCAGCCGAGGATCAACTATGAAAATCACGATCAAATACTGCGCCACGTGAAGCGGCAGCAAAAAAAAGGCTGCGCGTCTCGCTGCCCGCATCAAGGAAAACCTGAATGTCGACTCCGAGCTGGAGCCGGGGAAATATGGCCAGTTCGATGTGGTCGCTGACGGGGACGTCGTCGCGCAACGCGGCGGCAACTGGTTCACGCGAGGGTTTGGCCTGGGATATCCGGACCAACAGGCTGTGGTGGAGCAATTGCAGAAGCGATTGTAGGGCTGGGCCTCAGTCAGCATGGAGAGAACGCCGCTGCCGTCCGGTTCACTTACCATCCCCTTGGGGGCTCCTGGTCGCGGTTTAGTGAATTCTGAATTCTGGTTACTGCCACCAGGGGTTCGTTGTCAAACGGGCGTCGCCACGTCGTCAAACGAGTCTTGCTCGCAGCCCAGCGCCGGACACGTTTGCCACGTTGCGCCGACGATCAGGCAATTGATCCCGGAGCCAATGCCCAGCAATGTCACCTTGTCACCCGGATTCAGCTTTCCGGCTTCGATCGCGCGAGCAATGGTGATCGGAAGTGCCGCTGATCCCG
>CAMYKF010000344.1 GCA_947258905.1 uncultured Pirellulaceae bacterium
TGATCAAACCGCATTGTCAGTCGAGAGCGGTCGCGAACCGATCGGCCCGGAAGGCAAGCCCGGCATAGAGAGGCTTGGTTGCCCGATCTCGACCGCAGCCAGACAACGCAATACATTTTACAATCAACAGCCTCGTTCGGGATCGAACAAGGCTGTTTTTGTCATCATGATTAACCAGGCCTTCCATGGCGGGCACGATTGAATCGCTGTTGGCTAACGACGCGCAACTGGATGCGGTCCTGCTGCGCGCCGGGCTGCGGGAACCCGCACGGGCCAGAACCAATCTGGCACGCATCGCGACCTGTCGCGTTCCGCTGGATTTAATGCAGTCATTGCTGGACCAGCTGGTGGAGTCGTTGCCAGGCCTCAGCGATCCCGACATGGCGCTCAACAACCTGGAGCGATTCTTTGAAGCGTCTCGCAATCCCCTGGCACTGGCCACGCTGTTTGAGCGCGACCCCACGGCCATTCCGATCCTGCTGAAGATTTTCTCCACCAGCCAGTATTTGACCGATCTGCTGATTCGCGATCCGTCCGCCTACGACGCGCTGCGGCTGACTGCCGGACAACCCGTCTCGCGGGAGATTCTCGCCGATGAAATCGGTGCCGCGCTCGATGTGATCGCGGCAGAAGATGTCGACGGTGCCATGGCAACGATTCGCCGTTATAAACACCGCGAGACCCTGCGCATCGCCTTTGGCGACATCATCGGCCGCCAGGATCTGCAAACCGTCACGACGCAAATCTCCTATCTGGCCGATGCGATCTGCCAGGCCGCCCTGCATTTCGCCGCGCGTCGCCTTGACGAAAAGCACGGACGACCGGTCAGTCGCGAAGGCCGTCCCGCCGCCTGCACCGTCATCGCCATGGGCAAACTCGGCGGGAACGAACTGAACTACTCCAGCGACATTGACCTGGTGCTGTTCTACGACGTCGATGGCCAAACCGCCGGCCCACGCGTGACGACCAACCTGGACTACTTCAACCGGCTGGGCCGCGAACTGGTCAAGTTGCTGGCCGAGAACACGGCAGTGGGTATGGCTTACCGCGTCGACTTGCGCTTGCGGCCGGGCGGGTCCCGGGCCCCGGTCGCCTGCAGCTTCGATAACGCGCTGGGCTACTACGATTTGCAAGGCCGCACCTGGGAACGCCAGGCACTGGTCAAGGCCCGCGTGGTCGCGGGCGAACGCCAGCTGGGAGAACGACTGCTCGAACAACTCCATCGCTGGGTGTACACCAAACGCCTGTCATCGTCGGAGATCAAGGGCATCAAGGCGTTGAAGCGACAGATCGAACGACGGGCGCGTAGCGAAGGCGATGCGGAAACCAACGTAAAAACCGGACACGGCGGAATCCGCGATATCGAATTCGTCATCCAGTTCCTGCAACTGCTGCACGGTGCCGAATCACCGGAAGTTCGCACGGGCAATACGCTGGATGCCATCTCGCAGCTGTATCGCGTGGGCTGTCTGAATTCACAAGAGCAAAATCTGCTGGACCGCGGCTACCGCTGGCTGCGACAACTCGAGCACCGGCTGCAAGTCATGTTTGACCTGCAAACCCACACGCTGCCGACTGACCCTGACGAATTGGTGAAGCTGGCCCGCCGCATGGAAATCTCCGGCGAATCCCCTGATCAGGTTCTCTCGGAATTCCGCCAGCGTCTGCACCAGGTCACGACTCACAATCGAACCATTCTCGATCATCTGTTGCACGACGCATTTGGCGCAGAGGACGACGATGAAGCGAGCCGTGAAGCCGATCTGGTACTTGACGCGCATCTGGACGAGCAAACAGTCGAGGAGATTCTCTCCGAATACGGTTTTCAAAATCCGCTGGCCGCACACCGGCATTTGTTGCTGCTGGCCACCGAACAAAACCGGTTTCTCTCGTCACGTCGCTGCCGGCATTTTCTGGCTGCCATCGCCAAACAGCTGCTGACCGAGATCTCCCGCACCCCGCAACCTGACGAGACGTTGTTGAACCTCACCAATGTCAGCGAGTCGCTGGGTGGCAAGGCGGCATTGTACGAATTGTTCAGCTCGCACCCGCCTGCCATGAAACTGTACGTGCGTCTGGGTGCCGCCTGCGATTACCTGTGCAACATCCTGACACGCAACCCCGGCATGATTGACGAGTTGATGGATTCGCTGGTGCTGGAACATCTCCCGTCACGGGAACAATTGCATGATGCCCTGCGTGAATTGCTGGCGGGCGCCGAGGATGCCGATCCCATCATTCACAGTTTCAAGGATGCCCAGCACGTGCGTGTCGGCGTCCGCGATATCCTCGGACGTGATCAGGTCGCACGCACGCATCTGGCCCTGTCCGATGTGGCCGAAGTTTGCCTGCTGGAAGTGGCCCGCCTGGAACACGACGCGCTCGCCACGCGACTGGGCCAGCCCATCTCGCCCGAGGGCATCCCGCAACATCTGGTGATTGTGGCCATGGGCAAACTAGGCGGTCGCGAGCCGAATTACCACAGCGATCTGGACGTGGTCTTCCTCTACCCCGGTGACGGTTTATGGTCGACACAGGGCGGCCAGGATACCACTTCGCACCAGGATTTTTTCAGCCGGCTGGCCGCCAACATTACCAAGCGGATTTCCAGCGCCGGACCCTGGGGCAAACTTTACGAAATCGATAGCCGGCTGCGACCAACCGGCAAGAGCGGTTCCCTGGCGGTGTCACTGAAAGAATTCACGCGTTATTTTCGTGGCGGGGGCGCCCAGTTATGGGAACGCCTGGCACTGTGCAAGGCGCGACCGCTGGTGCTCGACGTAGAAGCAGCCGTCACGCTGAAACAGCAAATCGATGAACTGATTACGTTTGATGAGTGGCAACCCGAACACGCTCAGGAAATCGCCTCGATGCGTTTGCGTATGCAGGAGGGCGCCAGCCAGCGTAATCTTAAACGCGGACCTGGAGGAACGGTCGACATCGAATTCGCGGTGGAAATGCTGCAGCTGAAATACGGTCGCCAGTATCCGGACGTGCTGGTTCCCAATACCGTGGCGGCGGCCATCGCCCTGCATCGGCACGCCCTGCTCTCGACGGAGGATTTCGAGTTCTTTCGCAAGTCCTATCAAATGCTCCGCTGGCTGGAGGCCCGCCTGCGCTTGATGAACATGGCCGGCCGGCACGATTTGCCCGAATCGCCCGAACAACTTGCCAGGCTGGCCTTGTTGCTGGAGTACGAGGACAGTCAGGAACTGGTGAACGAAGTCGATTATTTGCGGCGCGAAAATCGCCGCCGCTTCACAGCGCTGGTGGAGACCCACGGACGTTGAATTGACACGCGGGGCGCCAATTACCTCTCCCCTGGGGGGAGAGTCAAAGATCCCGACGCACCGGGGATCGCCGCGATGGGAGCCAGGGTGGGCCACGTTGGCAAGGGAAGTCCACGCGCAATCCGACCTGTTCCGTTCACTTTTCACAACATCGATTTGCCTCCGGTTGCCAAATGGCATCATTGATGAACATTTCTTACAAATTCACCGCCGTTTCTGTGTCGTGTCGCGTTGGCACGCCAGTTGCCTGATAAGGAGTCAAA
>CAMYKF010000345.1 GCA_947258905.1 uncultured Pirellulaceae bacterium
CCACCGTCAGCGCGTGGGCATCGGTGCGATTGGTGATCGAGGAACCGGGGATGGGACCAATGCCCGGTGCGACAAACGGTCCCGTGGCATCCCATTCCGGAAAGTAGGCGTAGGCGATATTCAAACCGGTGCAGCAATTCAGTTGCAAGGTGCCGCCGAGGGAAAAACCGTGGCGATAACCGAGGTCGGTACCGACGTTGAAAAACGTTTTCGTCTCGTCAATCACACTTTCCGAGTACATGTAGCCGGCCGAGCCGATGAGTTTTTCCGTCAGGCGGACTCGCGCGCCCAGATGCGCCGAGAAAACACTTTGCCAGCCCAGACCAGCTACAGAAAAATCAGGCTGGAATTCCGCCGGATCACCCCAGCCATTGGTGTTCTCGTAGTCGGTGTATCGAAAATCCACAGTCAGTAACGTGTTCGGATTGGGTCGATACCCCAGCCCGAGTGTGGCCAGCAACGGCAAGTCGACGTCGATCGTGTCAACTCGCGGCAGTCCGGCGGCGTCCTCGCTACGGTAACGCAACGGCTCGATCCACGAAGGCGTCTTTACATTCGCGCCGAAACTCCAGCAGCAATTGGGGACATAGTACAGTCCGAACTGGGCGCCGCCGCCGAAATGATAACGCGTGCCGTTACCACGTGGATACAAACCGTTGGCGTTGGGCGATACGAATGCGTTCTCGTCAATGCTGAGTTTGGAAATCGTCAAGGTCGGTCCCGCTGCAAAAACCAGATTGCTGGTCAACTGAAAGGAAAAAGCCACGGGGATCTGAAAGTACATCACGTCGCCCTGAACCTTGCCCAGCCCCACGCCGCCGAGCGCTGGTGAGGGGGTGAGAATTGGATTGGTCGGATCGGCAGGCATGTTCACGGAATAGCCACCCACCGACAACAAGCCCACACCCAGTTTCACGTACGGGCTGTGCAACTGTTGCACCCACGCCATGTTGGGAATGGGAGTCACGCCCGTTTCGTCGGCCGTAATGCCGCTACCCACACCAGGAAACGAAGATTCCACAATGTACTGGGGAAGAAGTGCTTCGAAGCTGAACGCTACTTCGTTTCTCAAGCCACCGATGGTCGCCGGGTTCCAGGCCATCGAACCGATCGATTCAACCGCCGCGCCGGCAGTCGCCCCTGCCATGGCGCGGTTCACGGGGCCGGTCACCGGCAGCATGATTCCCTGGCCAAACGCGCTGGTGCAAACGATCAAAGTGGCCGAGAAAACGACCGTCGACAAAAGAGTTCCGAAAACCTTGCTTCTCATGACACTGGCCATTGGAAGGAATGGAAGGCCCCCGTCAGGGACCGCGAAATGGCACTCGATATAGCGAATAGATCGACTGCTACCTTTTCGTAAACTCGACCTGTGGCAACGATTGGTCCAGTTTTTTGGCCAGTTAATCGGCAGCCTTTACCGCGACTGATCATCAGAAACCAGGCTGTGCCGATTAGCAAAACTTCGCCACCCCAGGGCCTTTGGGGGCTTCCCCACCACCGTTTGGCGGCTAGCAGGCGGAATAGAATCGGTGACCGGTTTCGTTCACCGAATTCGCCACACTATGTGCCTGGTTTCCGCCCCCTCATCTCGGGTGGGCAGCACGCGAATCGCGGAGTTATTATCCGTGATGAAGACCTGCAAGTAGCTCGCGCCGGGCGACGCCAGGGAATCGCCAACCACCCGTCAGCTTGTCAAAGTAGAATAAGATCAACCATGATGAATGGTGCCGAAGACTTCGGGCTGTTCGCCAATCTCATCTACTCCATGCGGGTCACCGGGACGATCAACTTATGCGACGCGCGATTGTGGTACTGGCTCTGCTGCTGACGTTGGCTTGTACCAACCGGTTGTCGGCGGATTTGATCGAGTTCGTTTTGATCGGCAACGCGGGACGGGGATTGTTGCCGGGCAACGTGACTCCGCCCACTTCATCCAGCGGATTCGGCGGCATCGGAGCCAGCAAGATCATCTTTGATACTGACGACAACAATTTGCATATCGATATCGCGTGGGGCAAAGGCAACGGTTACGGCGACCTCACAGGCGACGTTATGAAATTGCACCTGCACGGCCCGACCGAGAAGCGGCCCCCCGATGCGTGGAGTCAGACGGGCGATCTGATTGAGAATCTGGGCAACAGTCTAAACTTCAACAAATCCGCCACCAACGGCAGCCTGGTTGATGATTACTTTATCGGCAATCCTGACGTGCCGTGGCTGTTGCAGGGACGCACCTATATCAACGTGCATACCGAGATGTACGAATTTGGCGAGATTCGTGGTTACCTGATCCAGGCCAGCCAGACTCCGGAGCCGGGCTCGGCAATATTGATCGCGATGGCCGGCGGTGCGCTTGTCCTGCTGCGACGCTCGAGACGATAGCTGGGTTGGCGCGAGTGGCCAAATTCAGTAGTTCCAAAACTGAGCCGCACGCGCTGACGTCGGGTCTTTCAGGGGACGTTTTGTGGAGAAACCCTAACGCCTTCGGCTCAGTTTAAATCGACCGTTTTTTGAAACTACCGAATTTTGAATTGTCATTTGGGCAGGATGCTTCGACGACGATTACGATTACGACGACGACGAGGATGAGCATTGCAGGACGCAAATCTCGTCTTTTGCATTCCGTCGACCATGCCGGGAAGCCATCAGGCGTCAAACGCAGAGGCCGCAAAGGACCGCAGAGGTTTTGCCCTGCATGGCCAATTTGCAATTTGCATTTTGCATTTGGGCAGGATATCTCGCCGCCGCCGACAATAACGACGAAGAAGAGGATTTCGAACCCGCACTCGCCTACTGGATCAACCACACAATCTGGTCGATTTCAACATCCCAGAAGAACGGTGTGCCGACCCAGCTGAAGCTGTTGAAGGTGACCATGGCCGTGATCTCGTTGGTGGTCTGGTTGACGAACCGCGTCAGGTCACCGGTGGCGGTGAACTCCACGACCGTATCACTGACCGCCATGACGCTGAGGTCCACCACCTCGAAGGAACTGGTGTTGTAGTTCCATAATTCCATCGATTGCATGACATCGCCGGAATCCCCGCCCAGCATTTTGGCTTCCAGCCGGAACTTGAACTCGGCGGGGGCTGCCACCGGGCTGATCTGTTGCAAGATGTATTCGATCTTTTGCTTGAACGGATTGGAGGTAGGTTCGGGATCGATTGCCAGATAGGAATCGTCGCTTTCAAAAACATCGGACAACTGGCCTCCGCTGACCACACCGTCGGCCGTTTTGCCAATGGCCGGCGTTGTCATCGGTTCGGCACATTCCACCATTTGGATTTGCACGGCATCCACGCCGGCTTCCACGATCGAACCACCGCCCAGGTCGGAAGCGTTGAAACGCAGACGCATCTGGCTGGTGGGGGCAACGAAATTACTGATCCGGAACATCTTCCTGATCCAGCCGCCTCGCACTTCGCCTCCGGTGGGGCCCACGGTTTCCAGATTGGTCCATGTAGAACCACCATCATTGGAAATATCCACCACGAATACGTCGGCTTCCGGACTATCACCCTGGTTATTGGAATACCAGCGACTGTAGGACACCACGGCCGCTTCACCGCTGGCCTCGGTGGCGTCGATCACCGGAGACAGCAGGATCGTGCTGCCATCGTCGACATCCGTATTTCCGTCGACGTTGTCAGTGACGTAGCATTGTCCCGAGCCGTCGGCGTCTACTGCCGGGTCTCCGCGATCACCACCGCCGGCAGGCGTACCGCGTTGCCACTGGCCGTCGGTGGCGTCACCACTGGTGGACCAGCCGAGGTTGGACTCAAAGTCATCGTCGAAGGCAAAGGTGTAAGAGTCACCGACCAGCGCCTCGAACCAGGTTGTGGGGGCGTTTCCTGGATCCGTTTGCGTACTCCCTGCGGTTGTTTCGGCTTCGATATAGTAACGCGCGATGCTGCCGCAATCGGCAGCCGGAAAGTCCGCTTCGTAGACGTTGGGTGATGTCTCGTTCATCGGATATCCGACGAACCCGGAGCCGTTGTCCACATACAGGACGCCGGTGCCGGCAGCCGGATTTTCACTCAGTGGCAGGATCTCGACTTCAAAAGCCACGCCACCGGTGTGGGGCACCAGTTCCGGCCGGTCGTTGGGATAGTTGAAGTCGAGTAGCTGGATCGGCGGAGCGTCCATATTGTGCGCCCCGAATCCTGCGGCGATCTCGTCGTAATGCGGCGTTCCGTTATTGATATTGCCATCATCGTCATCCAGTTCCAGATACAGCACGGTAATGAAAGGGCTGATCGTGGTGTCGCCGGGTGTCATCTCGCCGCGTGCAATCAGCATTCCCAGGAACAACTGGGCCGAGATATCGATATAGCTACTCGGCTCGGTGACGACCAGCTCGTTACGCGTGTCCCACACGCATCCGGACAACAGCTGGCCACAGTCATGGATGCCGCCCGAGCAGGGATATTGCTTGTTGTTGTTGGCAGTTCGAATTCCGGATCCGCAAGTGGAAAAACCCTGTCCCAGAACTGGATCATCCTGGATCAAAACGCCCAGTACATCGCCGCTGCCCTCACCCATCTGGCCCTGGCCGTTACCGGTCACGTTGATCAAGTGGTGTCCGTATTCGTGATGCACGACATCCGAGAAGGATGTGTTGTTGCAGCCGCCCCCTGCCTGATAGAAGTTAATCGACGAACCGTCGTAGAAGGCGTTGCAACTGGACGCGATGTTGGTGTTGACGTCAAAAAACTGCTGATTGGCAATGGTGGGAAAGGTCGGCTCGTAGGACAAAATGAAATCGCGAACCCGGTTGGCTTCCACATAGGCATTGACGTTGGCCGTGCTCAGATCGTCGTTGGCCGTGGGATTGTGCAGGAAGTTGGCCGGCCCCGGCGGAGTCACGATCTGCACGATTTCGGGTATCGAATCGCCGGCTGACTGGTCCCGCACTTCAAACCACTGGCCACGCAACCGCGACGTAACCGTCACATCGGAACTGCCACCGTGCGGAATATTGAAATCGCCATTGGCATCGGCGAACACGGTATTGCCGCCGTTGATACTGACTTCGGCATACGGCAAGGCCATGGGGACTTCCGGATCACATTCCAGCGTATTGAGTCCCTCGGTGGCACGGCCACTGACGTTGCCCTGGACATTGACCATGCAGTTGGCGCAATAACAAATCAGTGATTCGGAGTACAGGATTTCGCCCGAAGCAGCCGACGCCACAATCAGGTATTTGTGGTATTCCGGATAAGTCTGTACCGAACCGCGAGTGGCGATGAACTGAACCGCCAGTTCCGGAGTAGCGCGCATTTCGGCTGTCCCGGCGAAAATCGTGTGCTGGACTTCCGTGGCGAGGATCTTTTGTTCGATTCGCGGTTTCAACACGGAGCGTTCGGTTGGCTGATCGTCCATCAGCCGGGCCACGTTTCGCAGCATGGTCCCGGTCACCGCCGGTTGGCCACCGCCACCGATTTCCGCACCCGCCATGTCCTTGACGTCAAAGGCCGACATGACCAGCGGATTGCCTTCCGTGTTTCTTACCAGGAATCCGGCACCGGAACGGAACACCGGGATGTCATTCACATACTGGTTGAAACGCAATGTATAAAATTTGTGGGTACCAGCGCTCCGGTTGTACATCACACCCTGAGTCACTTCGCCGTCTTCATTGATTTCGGGAACCAGCGTGCCAAAGTTCTCGCCCAGCATTGGCCCTACCTGGCTGACGTGGTTCCAGGCACTATCCTCAGGGGTTTTGCCGGTTGCCAGGATCGTGCCGTAGATCGATGTCAGGTTGCCCGATTCATCACTGGCGTCGACGGGTTGATGAAACTGCGAACCGTAAAAACGCGCGCCCGGATAGGCTTGCCTGAATTCCTCAAGAGCCTTGCCGACGAATTGGGCATGAGCTTGTTGCGAAGAGTACAGAAGAAGAAACGCGCAGAATGCGACCGAGAAACACCGTGACGTCATACCACCCCCCCTTGGGCAAACAGCAGGCACGTGCAATGAAAAGACTGAATTGCAAATGGTAATTGACGGGTCAAAACGTCGCAAGGAGCAAAGCGGTGAAGCCTCGCTCGTCCTTGCCATAATTCGCCCGCTGGCGGCCACCTCTGCCCGGCAAAACTCGCGTGACAAGCTTCGCCAAACGTTGGACGTTTTGGATTAAGCCAGTCCGCTCAGGCAAACTGGTCAGTGTTTGCCGCTAGTGAAAATCGCCATCCATTGGCCGGCACCGCGGCTTCCGTTGCGACTAGCCGGGTGGCGGGGCCTGCAACCACGATTGCAGCATTTGGCAGACGACTGCGAACGGTCCCTGAAACGCTTCCAGTTCGCGTCGCGCCTGTTCGACATCGCCGGTACGCGCCGTGGTTTCGATACGATGGGCGGACTCAAATGCAGAACGTGCATGCAAAAACAACAATGAACCCTTGAGCGAATGTGCGGTCGCTCCCAGCGCGTCGGCATCTCCCAGTCGTGCTTTTTCCTGAGCCTGCGCCAGTAGCCTCGGCGTGTCGTTAAGAAACTCCTGAACCACTTCGCGGAACAACTGCTCGTCACCCCCCACACTCTTCAATGCCATCTCCCATTGAATCATGCCCGCATCCCAAACGCCGTCGTTCGCATCATGAGGATCTGTGGGAGGCTGCGCGGCGCCATAGGGAAACAACTCCTCCAGCTTGTCGGACATATCTTGCAAGCGTATTGGTTTGGTGAGGTAATCGTCCATGCCGGCGTCCAGACAGGCTTCGCGATCGCCTTTCATGGCGTGCGCGGTCATGGCGACGACAGGCACGTGGCTGCCGGTTGCGGATTCGCCGTCGCGAATTTCGCGAGTGGCCTGCAGCCCGTCCATCTTGGGCATCTGAACATCCATCAGGACCAGATCGAAGGGGAGTGAGGCCACCGCCTCCACGGCCTGGCGACCGTTTTCAACCACGGTGACCCGATGGCCGAGGCTGCCCAGAATTCCCAGCGCCAGCTTCTGGTTGACGACATTGTCTTCGGCCAACAGGATGGTCAGGCTGCCGATGTCGCTGGACCCTGCCGAAGCGTCTTTGCCGTCGGCGCTGGCCACTGGCACTGTGGCCTGACCCAGCGCCGCCACCATGGCGCTATACAGTTCCGATTGCTTGATCGGTTTCATCAGATACTGATTCACACCAACGCCTTTCAGCGTGTTGGCGTCTTCCGGTCGGGCGCCGGAAGACAACATGATGATGGCCGAACTGGACAGCAGTTGTTCGTCGAAAATTTGCCGGGCCAGCGAGATACCATCCTGTTCAGGCATGTTTACATCCGAGATGACCAGTTGAATTGGATCCTGTTCATCTCGCGCATCACGCAGTAACTGCATGGCCTGCCGGCCGCTGGAGGCCGTGGCTGGCAACAGGCCCCAGTTGGTCAGCATGTCCTTGAAGATCCGCCGGTTGGTGGCATTGTCGTCGACCACCAGTGCCCGCATGCCGGCGACGGACACCATTTGCCCGGGCCGATCCGGCTTTTGCTGCGAGTGATCGATGCCTGCGACCACGGTGAACTGGAACTTGCTTCCCAGGCCCAGCTGGCTTTCCACCCAAATGCGTCCGTTCATCATGTGTACCAGACGGGAGCAAATGGCCAGTCCCAGCCCTGTGCCGCCAAACCGCCGCGTCGTTGAAGCGTCGGCTTGCTCGAATTCCTCGAACACCTTGGCGCACTGCTCGGGCGAAATTCCGATCCCCGTATCGGTGATCGAAAAATGCAGTGTGACTTCGTCAGCGGTCGGCGTTTGGCCTTCGATTTCCAGCACGACCTCGCCTTGCTCGGTGAACTTGATGGCATTGCCGACCAGGTTAACCACGATCTGCCGCATCCGTCCGGCGTCGCCGATCAGAAGATCGGGAATCTGCGGGTCGATGTTCATTGCCAGTTCCAGGCCCTTTTGACCGGCCCGCAAGCCCAGCGACTTCATGGTGTCGCCGAGGCATTCACGAATATCAAAGACGGCCGAATCGAGTTCCAGTTTGCCAGCCTCGATTTTTGAGAAGTCGAGTATGTCGTTGATCAGCGACAACAGGGCTTCGCCGGAATCCTGAACCATGCTCAGGTATTCGTGTTGTGTTTGAGTCAGCTGCGTTTCCAGCAACAGATCGGTCATGCCAATGATGGCATTCATGGGCGTGCGAATTTCGTGACTCATGTTGGCCAGAAAGTCGCCTTTGGCGCGATTGGCCTGGTCCGCAATCTCCTTGGCCTTCCGCAGTTCGGTTTCCGTCTCCTTGAGATGGGTGATGTTACGGTCAATCCCGACCAGCCCGGTCACGCGACCGGCGCTGTCACGCAGCGGCAACTTGGAAGTCAGCACCCACAGATGATTGCCGTCGCGGCCCTGCATGCATTCCTCGCGTTCGATCAGGGGCCGACCGGTCTGGATCACCAGGTCATCGTCGGCGCACTCGGCCGAGGCCTGTTCTTCGGGCAGAAAATCGTAGTTGGCCCGGCCAATTACCTCGCCCGTCGTTTCCGCGCCCAGGATATTGCGGACCGCGTCATTCACCACCACATACCGGCCGTCGGAGTCCTTGACGTAAATGAAATCCGGCAGGTTGTCCATGATCGTCTGCAGCATGTCGCGTTCATCCTGCAGGGTCTTTTCCGCGTGTTGCTGGTCAGTGATATCCCAGAATATGGTTTGCACGCCAATCACATTGCCCTCGAGGTCATGCACCTGAGCCTTGCGCAGGGCATAATGACGCGTGCATCCATCGCGATGGGACTCCTCGGTCGAAACGAGCAGTCCACCGGTTTCCAGCACCCGCTGGTCCTCGTTGCGAAATCTCTCGGCCAGTTCGGTCGGATAGAAGTCGAAATCGGTTTTGCCGATCACATCGGATGGCTCCACGCCCAGCATCTCGGCATACGACCGGCTGACGACCGAGAAGCGGCCCTCGGTATCCTTGCAGGCCACCAGCGCTGGCAACTCTTCAATCAGCGACAGATAAAGACGGCGTGTATCGATCTGGCGGGAATGCGAATGGTCGGCGGCGTGATCGCTGCCGCGTGGTTCCGGGCTGCCACTGTTGCCGCGCTCCGTCATGTCGGATCCAGGATGAGAAAAGAAAGTTGCGCCTGTGGCCCGCCATGTTATACCATGAGAACCGGTATTCTCAACTTTTGGGTTTGCGTGACGCCTTGCGCCGGCCCGGGTTGCCCGGTGTTTCCCTGCCCCGAAGGGTGCCTTTACGTTTTTTAGTAGCATCGCGCAGCAGGAACTCGATCTGCGCGTTGACGCTACGCATGTCTTCGTCGGCCCAGCGACGTAACTCGTCGTACAGTTCCTGCGAGATGCGTAAGGGAAAGGACTTTCTGTTGGGCGATTTAGCCATGGAGCCTGGCCGATTCGGGAAAACCAACGGCGGCCCGCCCACGACGGGGCGAGCCAGCCGATTCAGATTGGGTTACTGATACAACGTGCCAGTGTTGAGGACCGGCTGGGGCTCGCTTTCGCCGCACAGCACGACCAGCAAGTTGCTGATCATCGACGCCTTGCGCTCATCGTCCAGCTGGATCACGCCGCCTTCGTCCAACTCCGTAAGGGCCATTTCCACCATGGAAACCGCTCCGTGCACAATCTTTGTGCGGGCGGCAATGATCGCTTCCGCTTGCTGGCGTTTCAGCATGGCACTGGCGATCTCGGGTGCGTAAGCCAGATGGGAGATGCGTGTTTCCTCGACTTCCACACCGGCCCGCGCCAGTCGCGCCTGCACGGCGTTCTGCAGCGAATTGGAAACTTCTTCCAGTCCGCATCGCAGTGTGGTTTCGCCCTCGTCGCCATGGTCATAAGCGTAGTTGTTGGCCAGTTGCCGCAAGGCCGCTTCGCTTTGCACCTCGACGTACTCCTCATAGCTGTCGACGTCAAAGCTGGCTTGCGCTGTATCACAAACCCGCCATACAATCACGGCACCGATCTCGATTGGATTACCCTGCTTGTCGTTGACCTTCAAGGTTTGGGTGTTGAAGTTTCGGGATCGCATCGACACACGCGGCTTGGTGTTGAACGGATTGGTCCAGTGCCAGCCGCTGATGCGCTCGGTGCCCACATACTTGCCGAACAGGATTAATACGCGAGCTGCATTGGGCTCCAGCGTAAAGAACCCGGTGCACACCAGAACACCGATAGCCATCGTAATGATGCCGGCAATCAGACTGGTGATATGCAGAACCCCCAATGCCGACTCGCCATGAGCAGCCGCCGTGTAGATAAAGAAACCGATCAGCACGGCGCCGGCCAAAAATACCGCGATCACCACGGGCAACATGGCCCAGCCGCTAGTGGTTCTGACCTGAATTTCCTTGCTGTGTTGATTCATCGATTTTGCCTGCCTTCCGCCAAAAAGACTTGCCTGCTGAGAGGCATCAAAGTGATATCATGTTGGTATCTTCGCCGGCGGGGGGCAAATCCTGGCAAGAATCCGAAAAACCGCAAAAAATCCACGGCGACGGTGCAGTAGGTCCACCCCTTTGGGGTTAGCGTGCCGCGCAGCCTTGTTTTCCTGGGGCTTCGCCCGCTTCGCCCCAGGCTGACACAGGGTCGGCCCGTTGGGCCTGCTCTCGCGCAGGCTTCGCCCCGGGCTGACCTGCAGTCGGCCCCGTTGCCTGCTGTTTGCATAGGCTTCGCCTCGGGCTGACCGTGGGTCGATCCCGTTGGGGCTTAAAAGGCCCAAAGGGCCGTCGCTATGCCAGCCCAGGGTAACACCCTGGGTTGGCTACCAATATTGCCTGATGTGTAGACCGAAGATAAAGACGAAGCCGAAGATCAGGACCAACGCATCCGATTACGATTACGACAACGATTGGGTAGCAGGCTGTTTGCATAGGCTTCGCCTCGGGCTGACCGTGGGTCGATCCCGTTGGGGGTTAAAAGGCCCGAAGGTCCGTCGCTATGCCAGCCCAGGGTAACACCCTGGGTCGGCTAACGAATTCGATTTACGACAACGACGACGATTTCATTACCACTGAATACCAAACACCGGTTTGGCAACCAGCAGGAAAATCACGGTCACCAAAAACACACCCAGCAGGTTGAACCAGATTCCGGCGCGCACCATCTGGCGAATCGACACATAACCGCTGCCAAACACAATTGCCTGGGTGGGCGAAGCCACCGGCATCATGAATGCACAGCTGGCCGACAGCGTGGCGGGAATCATCAACAGCAAGGGGTCGATGCCCATGGCCCTGGACGCTTCGGCCAGGATGGGCAAGATCAACGATGTGGTTGCCGTATTGCTGGTGACTTCGGTCAAAAAAGTAATGAACAAACAAACGGTAGCCACCAGCACGATCGGATGCACGTCCTTGAATGCTGTTAACGCCACGCCAATCGACTCAGACAAGCCGCTCAGTTCAAAACCCTTGGCCAGTGCAAATCCGCCACCGAACAACAACAACAGACCCCATGGAATGTCCCGGGCTTGCTTCCACGTCAGTAACGTCTCGCCGGGATGATCCGTTGAGGGAATCATGAACAGGACGGCGGCGGCCGCGATAGCCACTGAGGCGTCACCCATCAGGTCCAGGCCGAACAGGCTTTGCCAGCCGGGAATCGTCAACGCGCCCAATGTCAAATCAGCACGTGTCATCCACAATACGGCTGCCACCGTAAACACAATCACCGTGATCCACTCATCGCGCCGAATGATACCCAGCGATTCTCTGGCGGAGCGAATAACATCCGTCTCACCAAACAGGGATTCACGAGGAAAACGAAATACGACTCTGGTCAACAACAACCAGCCGCAGGACAGGAAAATGGCGGAAAGCGGCAGCCCCATAATCATCCATTGTCCGAATCCCAGCGGGGGCTTGTTCGGAACCAGTTCAGCATACAACTGCAAGAGTACGAGGTTGGGTGGCGTGCCCACCGGAGTCGCCATGCCGCCAATGTCGGCTGAATATGCGATGCCCAACATCAGCGCGACACCAAATTTGGACAAGGCAGGCTTGCTGACACCGCTGTGTTTGGCTTCCTGCAGCACCGCCAGCGCGATCGGCAACATGACCAGCACCGTAGCCGTGTTGCTGATCCACATACTCAGGCCCGCGCTGGCCAGCATAAACCCGAGGATGAGCCGTGACGGTTGACTGCCCACGTGATCGACAATCCACAAGGCGATGCGGCGATGCACTCCCGACCGTTGCAGGCCCAGTGCCAACAGGAATCCGCCCAGGAACAGGTAGATCACCGGCTTGCCGTAACTGGCCGACACTTCGTCCAGTGGCGCGACACCAAACAGAGGAAACAACGCCAGGGGGAACAGCGAAGTCACAGGGATCGGAACGACTTCGGTCACCCAGCACACGGCCATAAATGCGGCCAGACCTGCCATGATAGCCGTTTTTCCGGGCATGCCGGTCCAGTAAGCGGCCAAACCCAGGATGAGTGCCAGCGCGGCACATAACGTGATGCCAATCCGTGGATCGGTTTTCGCCCGCGACCAGATTTTCTTTTTGTCAGCCAGACCCATGGGGTGTTGTTACCTGTCCAATTCCGGCGCGCCGATATGTCGCTACCGTACTGTTCGGTTACTAACCTTTAACTTTAACTTGGACTTTAACCTTAACTTAAACCGGATACGCCTGGGGATGAGTTAAAGTTTATCTCTGTCTTTGTCATTTTCCTTGTCGAAACAGCCGAACGCGGACGCTGAGAAGGACTCGGCAGCGGCTTGGGGTTAATGCAGGCGTGCGAGGCCTTTCGCACGCCGGTTCACTTAGCGGCATCAGCCATGCGATAAAGAGCGAGGGTCGCGCTGTTCAACAAGGAATTGCCGCTCAGATTGAGTAGCTACGATGAGTCAGGATCCGGCCGGGGCAGCTTCCAGGCGACCCGCCTCGGCCAGAAAAGCTTCGTAGTCACGCTGGTTCTGGTCGGCGTAGCGCTCGGCGAATTCGGTCATTGCGTCATCGAACGTTGCGCTGTTGCCCAGGTAACCGGCGATGGCGACCGGGTCGCCGGTTCGCGCGTGGGCGTGGGCCAGCGTCCAGCCACACAGCCGCGCGTAACTGGTCAAATCATCGGCGTCCAGATGTTCGATGTTGACCGAGCCTTTCCAGTCACGCAGTTGCCGCCAGTAATACTGGTGCCTGGAAAGCTGCCAGCCAAGAAAGATATCGTTATTCGACTGCATCAATCGCTGCCCCTCGACAACCCGTTGTCCCTGATTCTCGTAAGGACTGGGACCGAGATACTCGGCCAGCACGGAATCTACGGCCTCCTTCATCTGCAGAAACAGCGGATCGTCCCGGTCGCGCCCTTCCAGCAACAAAATGAAACACCGGGTCCCTACGCTCCCCACGCCGACAACCTTCACGGCAAAGTCCTTCGGCTGGTACCTGTCCAGCAACACACGGCAATCGGCCGACAAGCTGGATTTGTAGTCCAGAAAAGACTGGTGGATGAGCTGTTCGTCAATGGCCATGCCGGATCCGTCCAGTTCTCGCAGCGGTACGAGCAAGGGAGGTTCATGCCTGATGACATAATTGCCGTCAGACTCTTCGGTCAAACGGTCGAGGGCCTGCAGGCTGTCCTTTGTCTTGGCCTTGGCAAGCGTCTTCTTCGCGCGTTTACGCATGCGGTCGCTTTCAAGTGTTGCAAGGAACTCCTGTTCGTTCATGGATGCATACCAGATATCGAGGGTTCGCATTTTTGCAAACGCGCCCATCGATTCACGGTAATGCTGCACTACCTTTCCCGCCGCTCTTCGAATGGCCTTTGGATTCAGTTCGTTGTGCCGTGCCGCGATTACAAAGCTGGCCGCCAGGCGTTCAAGGTCCCATTCCCATGGGCCCTCAAGCGTCTCGTCAAAGTCATTAATATCGAAAAGCAGCTGTCGCTCGGGGGACGCGTAAAACCCGAAGTTGGCCAGGTGCGCGTCACCGCAAGCCTGCACGTTCAGGCCGGAAACCGGAGTGGTTGACAAATCGTGGGCCATGACACGCGCGGCGCCGCGATAAAATGAGAACGGCGATGCCATCATGCGACTGCGGCGTACCGGAACCAGCCATGGCACACGATCCTTGTTCTGTTCTTCCAGCAATTCGACCGGATCAGGCCGGTCGGCCGCCGGTTGCCAGTCGCCATGGCTGGAGCGTGGTGATTGCTTGCGCAGTGACTTGCCATAGTCACGTCGCTCGTCAACGGATGGGTGGTGGTTCGAATTCATGCGTTTGTACCCGTGGCTAAAATTCCTGACTCCGAGACTGGAACCCCCCCTAAGTCCCCCTTTGCAAAAGGGGGCAACCGACATGCACTCTCCCCTTTTTCAAAGGGGGGCCAGGGGGGTTCCCGGCAGCCTCTTCCTCCTCCTCGTTCTTGTCCTTGTCTTAATCTTCGTCTTCGTCTTCGTCTTTGTCTTTGCCCCGTGCTTCAACGGGGTTGCGTCCTGTCACCCGAGAGGTGTACGAAACCCCGTTGGGGTTTGCATCGGCGTTGTTCCGATTGCATCCTGGGGTTCAGGAACCCAGGCTATTGCCGCAACGCCGTTGGCGTTGAGATCGTCAGCCAAGGATCTCTTTTACTACCCTTCCATGCACGTCCGTCAAACGGTAGTCGCGACCCTGGAAACGGTAGGTCAGTCGCTCGTGATCAAGGCCCAGCAGATGCAGTAATGTCGCGTTCAAATCATGCACGTGTACGCCGTCGCGCACGATGTTGTAGCACCAGTCGTCCGTCTCACCCCAGCTGAACCCCGGTTTTACTCCGGCTCCTGCCATCCAGATCGAAAAACAGCGCGGATGATGGTCGCGTCCAAAGCTGTGCTCATTTCCACCCTGCCGGTAAACCGTTCTTCCAAATTCACCGCCCCAGATCACCAGCGTGTCGTCAAGCATGCCGCGTTGTTTGAGATCCTGTATCAAAGCCGCCGAGCCCTGATCAACTTCCCTGGCGATTTTGGGATGGCGTTCGGGCAGGCCCGAGTGGTGGTCCCAGCCGCGATGGTAGATCTGAATGAAGCGCACCCCGCGCTCGGCGAGTCGGCGGGCGAGCAGGCAGTTGGCCGCGTGAGTGCCGGGCAATTTTGAGTCGGGGCCGTACAGCTCAAATGTCGAGTCCGGTTCGTCAGAGGTGTCCGTTAATTCGGGAACCGACATCTGCATTTGATACGCCATTTCATAAGCGGCGATTCGCGTGTCGATTTCGGGATCGCCGGTCTGCTGCCGGTGCAGTGAGTTCATCCTGGCGATGCCATCCAGCAATTGTCGTCTGTCTTCCAGCGACGCCCCCGTTGGATCCTTGAGATACAAGACCGGCTCTTCGCCACTGCGCAGCTTCACGCCCTGATGGTTGCCAGGCAGAAACGCCGCACCCCACAGCCTGGAATACGCCGGCTGGGCCTGCGGGTCGGTGTTCTTGTCCAGCAGAACCACATAGGCCGGGAACTCGGCGCTATCAGAGCCCAGTCCGTAACTGGTCCATGCGCCGATGGCAGGACGACCGGGTTGCTGGTGGCCGGTTTGAAAGAAAGTGATCGCCGGATCGTGATTGATCGCTTCGGTGTACATCGATTTGATGATGCAAATGTCGTCGGCAATCCTGTGATGAAACGGCAGCATGTCACTGATCCACTGACCGCTTTCGCCGTGCTGATGGAATTCGGCAATCGTTCGGGCAGTGGGAAATGAAGACTGTCCCGAAGTCATTCCCGTCAGCCGCTGTCCCTGCCGAATTGAATCGGGAAGCTCCTTGCCGTTGAGTTGATCGAGCGCCGGCTTGTAGTCAAAGGTGTCAATTTGCGACGGCGCACCGGACTGGCACAGATAAATCACGCGTTTCGCCTTGGCCGGAAAATGCGTCGGCCCGGGATGACCCGGCGAATAACCGGGCCCGTTATCAACCGCCAGCGATTTCTCTTCGCCCCCGCCCGT
The DNA here is from genome assembly GCA_947258905.1 of uncultured Pirellulaceae bacterium. GTDB lineage: Bacteria > Planctomycetota > Planctomycetia > Pirellulales > Pirellulaceae > CAJQPP01. Next base: position 15,889 of record CAMYKF010000345.1, read on the forward strand.
CGCTGTGCTTTCCTGACGCAACATCGACCCCAGCGCCGCCGCGCCGATACCAACTCGCCCCGCTGCACCGAGGAACTGGCGACGAGTCTGCCGTTTTAAAAATACGTTGATCGGGTTCATGATTGTTGCCTTACGCGCGAAGCAAGTTCCCTCTCCCCCGGGCAATGGTGTCTACACAAGTCATCGAACCGTTGAATTCAGCCCGGCCAAGGCTGACAGCCAGTAGTCTGGGTTATTCACGCAGGCCGGTATCTCTGGGGCGAAGAGTCATGGACCACCTCGTGTTGACGTTCGATGGGTATGCTGGCACTGAAGGAATATTGACGA
>CAMYKF010000346.1 GCA_947258905.1 uncultured Pirellulaceae bacterium
ACTGAAGTAGACCGCGCCGATGATGCAACAGCTCAGGAGGGCGATTACGCCCACCACCAGCAATATAATGAAGGCCTTGAGACATCCGGACATGCCGCGTCGCTCGCCGGGTGCATCGTAGGGAGGTTTGTAATCCGCGCCATACTGGGGACCAAAATCTGACATGCCTGGTGGGGCTCCTGCTCGCTGGGTGATTCCGTATTTGGGCCTATTCGCCGTTGCCATCACGATATTGGCATTCGGGTCCGCAGGTCTACCCGTGACCCGCGGCTGACGTGAATCAGGATCGCAAAAAATTAGACGTGGCGTCTCGTTCGTATAAAATTGACCAGCGGATTGCCGAGCGGGAAATCTGGCCTTTTATCGCGCAAAATGCCCAACGCACGTTTTATCAAAAAGCGTTTTTCAGTAAAAATAACCGCTTGCCCACCCCGGCCAGCCGGACGGGGACCTGTTGTCAATTCGCCGACAGCCCATCTTTTTCATCAATCCAGTTCGCACTCAGCTGTCAAAGGAATGGCCGATTCTCATTGATGTCCCTCGCTCGGCCATAAACGGATGAACGTCTTTAGCCACGACTACGTCGAAGCCCTGTACCAGCAATACTTGCAGGATCCGTCCAGCCTGTCCGATGACTGGCGACGCTATTTCGATTCGTTCGATGCGTCTCAGGGAATGGTCGGCTCGGCAGCCACCCGCGGCGCTGAATCGGTGGCCCAGTTACAGGATCGGGTGGACCAGCTGGTTCGCGGATTCCGTGTGCGCGGGCACCTCGAAGCAAAAATTGATCCGCTGGGCATCCCGCGGCCCAGCAATCGCGAACTTAACCCCGAATCCTATGCACTGCTACCCAGCGACATGGACAAGGTGTTTTCGGCCCGCACGATTCAGGGTGAAAACTTCCTGTCGCTGCGCGATATCGTGCAGCGCTTGCGCAATACGTACTGCCGCTCGATCGGTGCCCAGTTCATGCATATCGACGACCACGCCGTCCGCTCGTGGTTGCAAAAACGCATGGAAGGTTCACAGAACCGTATGCAGCTCAGTCGCGAGACCCAGTTGCGAATTCTCACCCGGCTGACCGACGCCACCATTCTGGAAGAGTTCATGCGGCGAAAGTTTATGGGTGCCAAGACCTTTTCGCTGGAAGGCGGCGAGACGCTGATTCCGCTGCTCGATCTGGCACTGGAAAAGGCCGGACAGCACGGCATCGTGGAAGTTGTGCTCGGCATGGCTCACCGCGGACGGCTGAACGTACTTGCCAACATCATGGGCAAGCGTGCCGAGAATATTTTCTGGTCCTTCGATGATCCGCTGCCCGAGGAGAATCGCGGCGGTGGTGACGTGCTGTACCACCTGGGCCACAGTTCTGACTGGGATACCAGCCAGGGCCACAAGATTCATATTTCACTTTGCTTCAACCCCAGTCACCTTGAGTTCGTTAACGTCGTAGCACTGGGACGTTGTCGGGCCAAGCAGGATCGCATCAACGATCGCGAACACAAAAAGGTCATGTCGGTGCTGATTCACGGCGACGCCGCCTTCGCCGGTGAAGGAATCGTGCAGGAGACACTGAACCTCAGCCAGTTGCCCGGCTACAAAACCGGCGGCACGTTGCACGTGATTCTCAACAACCAAATCGGTTTCACCACCGATGCCCCCGACGCCCGCTCGACAACCTACGCCAGCGACGTGGCCAAGATGCTGCAGATCCCCATCTTCCATGTCAATGGCGAGGATCCCGAAGCGGTTGCCCAGGTCGTCGAACTGGCGATGGAGTTTCGCCATCGTTTCCATCGCGACGTGGAGATCGATATGTAATGTTACCGGCGGCTGGGGCACAACGAAAGTGACGAACCGCGCTTCACCCAGCCGGTGATGTACCAGACAATCGACGCACGGCCCACGATTCGCGACAGCTACCTGGAACACCTGACGGCCATGGGAGAGGTTTCGCGGATCGAAGCCGAGCTGATCGCCCAACGCCGTCATGAGACCCTGCAACGCGAGTTCGATTCCGCGCGGGAAACCGTGTACAAGCCCGACGCGCAAACACTGGGCGGTTACTGGGCCGGCTATTACGGCGGCGACGAACGCGACGACGACGACGTGGAAACCGGCGTCGCCGCCGGGCAGTTGACTTTCACGCTGGCTCGCCTGACGGAATTTCCGGACGGCTTCAGTCTCAATCGAAAACTCAACCGGGTCTTTGACCAGCGACGGGAAATGGCCGAAGGCCGCCGCCCCATCGACTGGGCCTCAGCCGAACTGGCCGCCTTTGGCACGCTCAGTCTCGAAGGGCATCCGGTGCGACTGTCCGGCCAGGATTGCGAACGCGGCACGTTCAGCCAGCGTCACGCCGTGTTGCACGACAGCGACAACGGCCATAATTACTCACCCATCAAACACCTCGCCGCTGATCAGGCGGATGTGACGATCATCAACAGTCCGCTTAGCGAGACCGGTGTCCTTGGTTTCGAGTACGGCTACAGTCTGGACCAGCCCGAGTCACTGGTGGCGTGGGAAGCCCAGTTTGGCGACTTCTACAATGTGGCTCAGGTGATCGTGGATCAGTTCATTACCAGCGCCGAAGACAAGTGGCGACGATTGAGCGGACTGGTCATGCTGTTGCCGCACGGATTTGAAGGTGCCGGGCCCGAACACTGCAGTGCCCGTATTGAACGATTTCTCACACAAACCGCGGAGCACAATTTCCAGTTTGCCAGTCCCACTACTTCCGCCAACTATTTCCACTTGTTGCGGCGGCAGATCAAGCGGCCGTGGCGCAAGCCGCTGGTGGTGCTGACCCCCAAGAGCCTGCTCCGCGAACCGGTGGTCGCCTGCGATATGGAACAGTTCACCAGCGGTCGCTTCCAGCGTGTGATGCCCGACCCGGCAGCGGACACAATTTCCAAGCCGTCACGAATCCTGCTTTGCACCGGCAAAATCGGCATCGACCTGATCAAGGAACGGGCCAACAAGGAAATCGATAATGTGGCCATCGTGCGTATGGAACAGCTTTATCCGATTCCCTACCGACAGCTGGAAGAAGTCCTTGGTCACTATCCCGATGCCACGCCGGTCACGTGGGTTCAGGAAGAACCCTTCAACATGGGTGCCTGGCAATTCATCAAGGTCAACTTCGATGACCTGCTATTTGGACGTTGGCCACTGATCGGAAGCATCACCCGTCCCGAATCCGCCAGCCCTTCCACGGGCTCCAAGAAGACGCACAAGATCGAGCAGGGCGAACTGCTCGACGCCGCTCTGGCCACCGTCAAGGTCAAGGCGCGGGCGTGATCGTGCCACCTCTCCCTCAGGGGGCTCGTTACGGAATTTAGTGGCTAAGATTTTCCCACCCTCCCCCTTGGGCATTGGTGTCTACACAATTCGATACATCCAATAATCCCGCAGGTATTAGAGCCATGAGCCCCGGGACGCGAATCGTACCCGGGGGATCCGGTTCCCATAGAAAGGGCGACCCTGAAGGGGTCGCAGCACCACGTGATTTGGCCCTGCATTGCTGGCATCCCTGCGGGATGCACAACGATT
>CAMYKF010000347.1 GCA_947258905.1 uncultured Pirellulaceae bacterium
GAGGTCTTGTTTAGTGCGAGACTACGGCCCGCCCGACTGTTCACGACCAACCACTTGCTCGCATGCCTTGAGCATCGCCCGCAGTGAATCCTGGTCAGCTAACCGATGTTCAAATCCGACTTCAATGATCAATTCAGGCGAAAGCCCGCTATTGGCTAAAATTTCTTCCGAATCACTAAATGGAATTAATTCGTCCTGGCGTGAATGCAAGATAACCGTGTTTGGCTTGATCGTGTTTGCCATCCGCTTGTTTTTCCAGGACGGGCAGAGCAGGACCAGCGGCGTGTCACTGGATTCCATGTTGACGGCGACACCGCCACCACGCGACGATCCGACAATCACGTCGGGACAAAACCTGGCGTACTCGGATTGAGCGATGCGAATCGACTCCAGAAAGTCATCATCTGAAAGTTGAGGGTTACAGACATCGTGACCATGTTGCGCCAGATACGTTGGCTTGAGTCCGCCGGGTTGCGAACCAAAACCATGCAAAAAAAGAATTTTCATTCATAGATCCTTTTACCCGCGTCGGGGCGCATTTGGTTTTTTGTGGGCCGAAACAGAGCATTCGAGCAGCGAGCCAAAAGGGGAACGCAGTTCGAATGGCAACTCAATTCTCTACAATATAGCTGCGCCCCATTTCTCGTTCCCCCCTTTCTTGTTCCTCCCCTGTTTCGCTCCTCGTTTCCTTGAATTCACAGCTATTCGCAAAAGCCCGAAGACAACAGTTATCACAAACTTCTCGCAGCCTATCTCGGTGGCCGGTAAGTATTTGATGATGAATTGGTAACAAATGCAAAGTCAGGCCGTAGTCGTCGACCCTGGCTTTTGCTTGGGTGTTGATCGCAATTCGGAGCAATGACAACGATGCCACATCGAGTTGCCCAGGAAACCAGCTCTCGCATTTCCGCATTTCCTCAAAACCGATTTTCGACTCATCGGGCTTCCAGACATGCTTCAGTATTGAGTGCTCGATATTGCGGCACGTTGCACGACGTCAGGGAATTGAAATCGATGGCCTGCCAGAGAGACAATCAGCTGTCATCATTACACAAAATTCATCAGGGCACGGGTAAGGGAGCAGGAGCACAAAAGGGGACGCAGAGGCAGCTCTTTTTTGCGTCTTTGATGCGTGCTTCAGGATAAAAGCGTTGAGATTGGCAATGCCAGGTGGTTTCAAAACGACAAGTGGTCATTCCGAGACTCGTTTTGCTGTGTTCTCTCGGTCTCGGAGAGATCGAGCTACCGTAGGAGACAGTTTTTGACACAACTTCTAGGCACAATGCAAATGATGCCTGATGTCACCGTACCCATAGATGACTTCGTTGCCCTCGTGAATCGAAAAGCTGGAATCCCTGGCGTGCCAGTTCGCAGAAACTTCGCCCCCCAACTCCAGACTACTGGTTTTGTGCTTTGGGCAAGACGTCAGGAACTGGACCAGGTCGGCTAGCTGCGTCTCGGTAACGGCGATTTTTGAACAAGCATCCATGCGATACTGCTCCAGCAATATCTCGTTGTCTTGCTGACGTACGAAAATCAGGTACCGACGATGCAACTCACTGCGATCGTCACCCTCAGAAGCATCAACAGAAGGTTTCTCCCAGCAGACCCCCAGACGCAACTTGCCACCAGGCAAGGGCATGCGATTGATTATTTTGCCTTTAAGTTCCAATAGCTCGTAGGTCACTTTGACTGGCACCAACGCGTCGAATCCCTCGATATCTTCGACGATCAGTCCTGCTCCAGCCTGCGATATGTCTGAGACCAAGGCAGTTATCGGGGGCTGACCTGCAGTTGCAATGATGGCAAAGCAATTCGTTGATCCGGGAGGATTTCGCCTGGCCGAACGTCGCTCAGCCCCCATTTTGGCCAAATCGATCGGTTCGTCATCAAAGACGAATTGTTCCCACGAGTCCGCTAACAGTCGCCCGATCTTGTTCCCGCCGTAGATACAGGTCGAACCTTGAGCGACGCTAAAGCTGCCGTTACACCCGAGGACCCGGATAAGAATGCTGGTATCGTTTGGCCCTGGAAGTTTCGTGCTGCCGGAAGGACCCTGGTTTGGTCCGGTCACGTACTGAACCAATGCCTCAATCTGGTCGACGGAGCTTAGCATGCGATGAGTTTGATCGTCGCGATATTGCTGGAGGTACACATCGCCATCTTGCCCTCGAACAATGCTAATCTCTGATGAACTCATGGGGGGATGCGAGTTTTCACTCACCTCGACTCATTCCGTCAACGTGCAGACCTGATAAGCAAAAATAGCCTGTGTTCTTGACGCTGGCAGCAGAAACTCGCTGACCACGTTCCGGAACCTGTGACGGATATACCTGCCGTAGCGAAAATAGGGTCTTTCGAGCTTGCCCTGTCAAACAGAAGGAACAGAAAAGGGGACGGAGCAGAAAAGGGCCGCAGCTGGGTCCCCGTTTGTGCGTCCCCCTATTCATTCCCGTCGATCAGGTCTTGGGCCTCGGCGAGCCGCCGCTCGAGGTCCTGCTCTCGCAGGGCTTCCTGCAGTTTCCGGACTTGAGCACGGTCGAATTTTGGCGAAGGATCGTCACCGACCGCGACCAGGGGAACGCCCTCCAGCGGCCAGTCATCGCTGCGCTGGGTCGCGAAGGGGATATCAGACATGCGGTGCGCCTGTACATTTCCCAACGGGCTGCGCGCCCACGCATAGCGGTAATGAATCGGGTCAGGAACCAGAGGGCTGCTGAGAACCAGCACTTTCATATCCCTCTGCGGGCGACCGCGATTGTCTTTCCCGGTAACAAGGTGGTTGGCTTCGGCGGGATGAAATTTCCGATCCTTGCCCGCCACCGCGAAGCCCATGATCGGGCCGCCGTCGTCGATTGCATCTACGGGCTCATCAAAGCGAAGGACGATGCGACCGTCTTCCAACTCCGTTTCCACGACCATCGGCGGTTTCCACCGGATCCGTCCGTTCAACCCGTATTGTGTGGCCAGAGCCCAACGCGCGATCCGCTCGCCGGCTGGAATCTTGAGTTGCGGGTGATACCAGCGACGCCGCAGGTCATAAGTGCTGGCGAACCCGATGTTCCTGTCGCCCGCATTGTAGAACTCGAGAAACGTCTGGTACTGCGCCTCACGAATGAAGGGCCCAGCATTGGCCATCATTTCACTGTAGTTGTCGAGAGTCTGGACAGCGCCTTCGGTGCATAGCGAAATGATTCCGAAAGGCATCGCCGGGTCGTTGAAGGCGGCACGCCAGGCCGTGATCATTTTCGGGAAGACCTGGCGATACATGATGGCCCCCTGAGTACCGTTGAAGCAGTTATTGTAACCCTGGTGAAAGATGGCTCCTTTGACCTGCAGGCCAGCGATGGGGGCGATCATACTGGCGTAGCAGTTACCTGGCCGGTTCTGATCCATTGCCGGTCCAGGCAGAACGCCCGAAGGCTCCTGCTCGTCAGGCGGAACTTCCTTGCCCTCCTCCTTTAGCCGCGCAACTTTCTGGCGATGGCGTTCAATGCGACTCGCGAGATCGGCCTCGGCGTCCCACTCTGAGACTTTCTGTTCCCACTCGG
>CAMYKF010000348.1 GCA_947258905.1 uncultured Pirellulaceae bacterium
TTGTTGTCGTTTCCTGCGGGTTACGAGTGCCATTCGTCCAACAGACATTTGGCTCACCATTGCCATCGGTGTCCATCCCGTCTGGGAATAAATTATTGCTACAGCTGTCAGGTTTTGGCTCCAAAACACTAAGAGGACTCCGTCGCGCACCAATGGAGTTACCTCCCTCATCATCAGGATACCCCGTTTTTTCGATCACTTCCCAATCATAATGAGCATTGATATAGCCCAAACTATCAATTCCCGATACTGAGCCGGGGCAATTCTCTGAATAAAGATCCGGATTTAGCGCATGAGGATTTATACTACAGGCATAATTGATTGCGCTACCGGGATTACTAAAGTTAACGCCACTACTTGTGTACACATACGATGTGGGCGTGGCAGCCTCAGTCTGCCCTGCCATACTGGCATAATTCTCTGTACTCACACCCAAACCACACAGCACAATCATCGCAATACTGAAACGCTGTTGGATTGATGTTTTATTATTATCGTAGTTCATCATAGCGCTCCCGAAATCGTGATCAAGCCATTATCCAGGGTATCCGGTACCACCTCTGCGGCGGCGCCATCGGCCATGACGCTGTTACTCAGTACCAACGACTCACTGTTATTAGTGGCTACAGCATTGATCGTAAATGGGATGGTTGCCAATCTCCCGCCTGCAAGCGGCGCATTGTTCGGCGGCGGGGTGATCACGATACGTATCACTCCCACTTGCGGCTGGGAGGTTTCGAATCCGTGGGTGGCCCCCAGCGCATCGCCTGCTGTTGGCAAACCTGCACTCAACTGACTGGCATCATACTCGGAAGAACTGACATGCCCCACAACCTTGACCTCAGCGAGATCGACGAGCCGCACAATCGTTTGTCCTTCCTGAACAAACTCGCCCGAGCGACGGTTGATTTCTATGATCTGCCACGAAGTTGGCGCCAGCGGTTTGACCGTGGCTGAATCATCGTCGTTGGCAGAGGGCTGGCGTCCGGACCAGGGGGCAATGATCGAATGTCGCGCTAACAGATCCTGAACCGAATCAATGTTGGCTGTTTCCAGTTGTACCGCGCCACGATCAATTTCCTGCTGGGCCTTGCTCCGCTCGACCTGCAACTCGGATTGCCGCACGGCCAGTTCGGCACGCTCATAATCGCGTCGGGTCCCCGCATTTCTTTGCAACAGGGACTGTTCACGCTCCAGGTCCTTTCTCGATACATCGAGTGTGGCCTCGGCATAAATGATCGGTGTTTCGTCAGAAGCCTGGCGTTCTGCATTGGTTTTGCGAATCATGGCCGCGCCCAGTTCGTGGCGAATGCCGGTCGTATCGAGCTGCGCAATGACGGTGCCCGATTCCACGACATCGCCTTCCTCGAATTCCATCTGGTTGATGAAGCCCTTGACGCGGGCCGGAACCTCGATGTCGTTGATCGAGGAAACCAGGGCGACCTCGATATGCATGGTTTCGGGACCCGTGCTGATCGATGTCTCCTGCCAGCCATGGACGACCGGCACAAGACTCAGTGTGAGTAGCAAACAGATCAGCGTTTTCATTTTGGACTCCGGTTCTGGTAGCGAAGCGTCACGGGCCGTTTTCGAATTTCAGTCGTTCCAAAACTGAGCCGAACGCGCTAGAGTCGGGTCTTTTTTTGGTTTTTTCCCAGCTCAGCAAACTCAGTTCAGCAAACCCGAGGCTAGCGCCTGCGGCTCAGTGCTTCGTTCAAATCGACGGTTTTTTGGAAACACTGAATGTTGACTAAATCAATTGTATCCGGTGACTGAATAAGTGTCAGGGAACGTGCCGCGGCCGGGCCAACCTTGTCCACGAGCGGTCGTTATAATCGTCACCGTTAGTGCCGCGTCCCGGTTTCGCGCAGGTTGGCAGGCAGGTTGGCCATGATCATTCACATCGACATGGATGCTTTCTACGCGTCGGTGGAAGTCCGCGACAATCCGGCATTGCGCGGCAAGCCGGTTGTGGTGGGTGGATCGCCGCAGGGCAGGGGAGTCGTGTCGGCAGCCAGCTACGAGGCGCGTACCTTTGGCATCCACAGCGCCATGTCCGCGGCCCAGGCCGTGCGGCTCTGTCCGCAAGCGATCTTTATTCGACCGCGGATGGAACATTACGTCGCCCTGTCACGCCAGATTCGCGAGATTTTTTTCCGCTTCACGCCGTTGGTCGAGCCGTTGTCGCTGGATGAAGCTTTTCTGGATGTGGCCGGCAGCCGCCAGCTGTTTGGTCCGGCCGCGGAGATTGCACGACAAATCAAAAAAACCATCCGTGACGAACTGGATTTGACGGCGTCGGCTGGCGTCGCGCCCAACAAGTTCGTGGCCAAGGTGGCCAGCGACCTCGAAAAACCGGACGGTCTGGTCGTGGTTCCCGATGGAACGGTGCAGGAGTTCATGGACCCGTTGTCCATTCGTCGCGTGTGGGGCATCGGTCCGCAAACCGAAACGCGTTTTCAGTCGCTGGGCGTCAGCACAGTGCGTGGCATTCGCCAGTTACCGATGGATGTGTTGAAGCGATCCTTTGGTATTCACGCCGGGCACTTCTGGCGGCTGTCCCGCGGAATCGATTCACGACCGGTAGTCACCGAGCGCGAGGCTCGGTCGATTTCCCACGAGACCACGTTTTCTCACGACATCGCCGAGGCCGATGCCCTGCATGGCTGGCTGCAGGAACTGACCGAACAGGTCACGATGCGGATGCGCAGGCTGCAGATCAAGGGCCGTACGCTGCAAATCAAGGTACGGTTTTCCAATTTCCGCACGATCACGCGCAGCACCAGTTTTTCCGAATACACTTTCGAAACACGTCAATGCGTGCGAGCGGCGCGCAGGCTGCTGGATCGTGTGCTGGAGGACGAGGCCCAGCCGGTGCGTTTGCTCGGCGCGGGGCTTTCCAATCTGAACATGGATGCGCCCGTCCAGCGCACGTTATTTGATGAAGCCGAACGGCAGAGACAATCACGGATCGACGAGACGTGTGATGCCGTGAAACAAAAATTCGGCAATGCCGCCGTGCGTTCCGCTGCAGCACTCAGTCACAATATTCGCTCCCGCCGCACCGTGGTTCCCGAAGATCGTTATGACGAGCAGGTCGACGGATAACCTGCGCCATGGTCGGCGCAAAAAAAAATGGCACAGCCCCGCAGGCCTGTGCCACGTCATGTGCCCAAGTTGTGGGTTGGTCTTTCGACCAAGCCACCTGGCCAGCTTAAGGTTTGAACTCGTTATGACAGGACTTGCAGTTCGACGACGTGCGCAGCGCTTCGGCGGCTCCCTCGCGACCGACCAGAAATTTGGCATAGTCGGTCATCAGTTGCGTGGTGCGGGCCTTCCAGGCGTCGGCCTCGCCCTGGGGAGGCTCGTGCTCGGTAAGAGTAATCAGCACATCGAGGATCTGTATTTTTTCCTCGTCGGTGGCCTCGCCGTTCATCGCCTTGCGTAACATGCCGGGCTTCATGACCTCTTTCATAATGTCACTGATTGTCGGCGGATCATCAGGCGCCGTCGCATTTCCCAGATGGGCGAAACCGAACCCGGCAAACAACAAACTGGCGACCGCCATCAGACAAAAACAACTGCGCATGTGAATCTCCTGGTACCACTGGTGAAAATTGCGTGCCATGAATCTAGGCCATCGAGTGGCCCCTGACAAGCAAATAACTGCTTTCTCGATTACAGTGTGGGAATTCACGCTATTGTGCGACGACCAAGGCACGTTGTTCGCTGGAGACAATCAAGACATGCGTAGAAACAAAGAGTATCGGCCATTTTTTTGCTCCCTGTTGACCGCCACGGTAACGCTGCTAATCGGGTTGTCAGCGTCGTTTGCGGGCGGGCAACCACAGGACCGCCGCGCGCGGGAACTGGGTGTGGACGTGGGGATTCTTCCCGTCGGACCTGGTAACGCGATTACGGATGTGGAAGGTGTACTGGTCGGTCATCGCACGATGGTCAGCGGAGAAACGGTTCGCACCGGGGTTACGGCCATCCTGCCGCACGCTGGAAATATCTTCAGACAAAAAGTTCCTGCGGCCATTTGCGCCGGCAATGCCTTTGGGAAACTGGCCGGTTCGACGCAGGTCGAGGAACTCGGCAATATCGAGACGCCCATCGTACTGACCAACACACTCAGTGTTCCCGTCGGCGTGCAGGCCGTGATTCGCTATACGCTGGATCAGCCAGGCAACGAGCAAGTTCGCTCGGTCAATGCGGTGGTCGGGGAAACCAATGACGGATTCCTCAACGACATTCGCGGCATGCATGTCACCGGGGAGGATGTGGTCGCGGCGATCCGCGCGGCGGATGCGGGCCCGGTCGAGGAAGGTAGTGTGGGTGCGGGAACCGGGACGGTTTGTTACGGATTCAAGGGAGGAATCGGCACTTCGTCACGCGTGCTACCGGCGGAACTGGGCGGGCATACCGTCGGTGTCCTGGTGCAATCCAATTTTGGCGGAGTGCTGACAGTCAACGGAGCGCCGGTGGGGCGTGAACTGGGGCGGTTCTCGTTCAGCAACGTGGCTCGGACACCTGATGATGGTTCGTGCATGATTGTAATTGCCACCGATGCGCCGCTGTCACCGCGCAACCTGAAACGACTGGCCCGCCGCTCAATGCTCGGGTTGGCGCGAACCGGCTCGTTTATGAGCAACGGTTCGGGTGATTATGCCATAGCCTTTTCTACCGGATATCGCGCGGAATCAACCGATGAAGACGCTCAGGCCAGGAAGTTGCTGGCCAATCAGGAAATGAGTCCTCTGTTCCTGGCGGTTGTCGAGGCTACCGAGGAAGCCGTCTATAACTCGCTGTTTGCCGCCATCACCATGCGTGGCCGCGACGGTCACGAGGTGGTCGCTTTGCCCGTTGACCAAACCATCGAGATCGTTCGTCGCTATCAGCTGTTGAATCTCAACGAGCGTTTGCCTTCGGTCGGTGATCGCTGAGGTAGACACCGAAAGTTGCGGGCGGGTCTCCCGACCGGTCTCCCGACCCGTCCCACTCGCGGGACCAAACCACAACACGGAGAGGTCAACCGGCAACCGGGTCGGCGGCCGATGAATGATTCGTTCTGGCAGCGCGGGGTGACAACGTGGCGGCCGGCCGGCCCTTGTTAATCAGCTCGATACGCCCATCGAGGTGTTCCACGATGGCGGACTGGTTTTCCACCCAGTCGCCCGAATTGAGATACACAAAGTCGCCGTTTTCGCGAATCGCGGGTCGATGAATGTGGCCGCAAATCACGCCATCACACTGTCGTGATTTAGCGTGATCGGAGAGTACCTGATCGAAGTGACCGACCGCACCCACGAGTTTCTTGCTGAGCCGTTTGATGCCAAAACAATAATTCAGTTCGCCGATGCCTGCGTATCCGAGCATTCGGTTGGTTATGAAATTGCAGCGGGCCAATCCGTCATAAATCCGGCTCCCCAGCTGGGAGGTTCGATGGAACTTTTTTTCCACGGAATCGAAAAGATCACCGTGAGTCACCAGCAGTCGCCGTCCGTCGGCAGTCTCATGTACAAATTCGTCGGCGAATTCGACTCCAGGAATCGCCGGTTGGGGGAGACGCAGAAACTCGTCGTGGTTGCCCGGCGTGTACAGGATGCGGGTGCCGGCCTCCGACCAATGCAGGATGTGATCGATCAGCTGATCATACACGTCGGGCCAGTACCAGTTTCGCGCCAGACGCCAGCCGTCGAGAAAATCACCCACCAGAAACAGGTTGTCGGTTTGATACCCGCGCAGGAATTGCAGGCAGTCGGCCGCGCGAGAAAAACGAAATCCCAGATGCAGATCACTGAAAAAAATCGAGCGGACCTGTTTCCTGGCGATCGTCGTTGGCGGATGGACCTCGCTCATGGCCCCGTCGTGGCAATTGGAAAGGAGAAAGCGGCTATCTTACGGGAGACCGGGCATATGGTCGACGGGCGCGGGAGTTCGGGGACGGACCTGATTGGGCGAGGGTCGGCCCTAAGCACTAACCTTCTGTCCGTCAGCCCGGCCATAGGAGAGATGCGGCTGCAGCGTGCCGACCGCAGGCCGGCTTTCCTCGTGTCGGCTGGCCGGTGGCGGCATCAAACGCTGGATAATCTTTTGTTGCACACCCACTTGCGACAACAAACTGCACAGGGCGATGGTGATTCCAGCCAGGGAAAAGATCAACCCGGCCAACCAGGCCGCATAGTGGCTGTTGAGCAGGGCCCAGTTGCTCATCAATTGCCCAAAAACAAACACGACCAAAAAGAAGCCAGCCATCCGCGGAGGCACCGTCGCTGGCGAATCATTGACCTGGTGCTGACGCGCTTCACGTCGCAGCTCGTCAATGCGCGAGATATAGCAGGTACCGTTGCTGGACGGGACTGTCGAGTTGGTAGCCATTTCCTCACGAATCGTGCCCAGCCGCGGCAATTGGGGGCGAGTCCGTGTCACATCATCTACCGCTTCCGGAATGTTGTTTTCCGGCGAGCCGCAATACGTACACCGCAGCGAAAGCGAGTCAGCGGACAACTCGCCGGGGACTTCCTGTTGGCAAAAGCTACACCACACGCCGCGGTCCTGAGGCTGCTGGAAATGGCTGATTAAAGCGAACAATCGGCGGCGCGCGAGGCGATCTCTCGCATGTCGGCGATCGGCACTTTTTCCATCGGCCGGGTGACGCCAGAAGGGACAGTCACACCCGCAACCTTCGGGAACGGGGGGAGCTGCACGTACCGCACGTATCAATCAGGTAAACTTTGCGGATTGCCGAAGAGAAAAGTCACGGACTTCAGCAGCCGCCAGCCACACTGGCTTCATGCAGCGACTTTAACGATTGGCGAACATCTTCCAGCAATTGAGGCTGGACTTCCTCGAAGGAGCCCTTGATAAAGGCCCCGGCAGCTGCCTTGTGACCACCACCGCCAAAATGCGCGGCCACCTCATTGCAGTTCAGTGCACAACGGCTGCGGAAGCTGACTTTGAATCCGCCGCCGGCCTGTTCGATCAGTATCACCGCGAACTCGGTTCCCTGAATCTCCAGGCAATGATTAACAAGATCCTCGGTGTCAGTGGGCAGGGCGCCAGTGGCATCGAAGTCTTCCTTGAGAATGTACGTGTGGGCCAACCGGCCATCGATCTCGGTGCGAATGCGATTCAGCACCACGCCTCGCAATCGCAATCTTCCCAGAGTCTCCCGTTCGTACAGATCCGCAAAGATGCCTGACGGCGAGGCTCCTGCATCAATCAAGGTGGCACCGGTCCGGTAGGTGAGTGAATTAGCCGATGGAAAGCGAAACCAGCCGGTGTCTGTCGCCACGGCTGCGAACAGCGGCATGGCCATCTCCGGCGTAATTTCTACTCCCAGCACCTCGGCAGCTTCCACGACCAGCCGGCCCGTGGCTTCCGCCGTCGTATTCTTGAATGGCGTGGCACCCAAATCGTCTTCGCCCACGTGATGGTCAAAGATCACCTTGCGTCCTGGAAAATCCCGAACGACTTCACCCATGGGCCCCAGCTGCGCCCAGGCACTGGTATCGAGGATCATCAACAAGTCGGCGTTCATCAATTCAGCGGGCTGCACATCCTGGCCGACGGCCAGAATCTCGCCAGCCGGGTCGATGAAGGCCAGATTGGGCGGCGTTTCCTGGCCGTTGACGATGCGCACCCGCTTGCCGAGTTGACGCAGCAATCCGGCCATGCCCAGTTCGCTACCCAAAGCATCGCAGTCGGGACGAATGTGGCTGGTCAGCACCACATCGCTGGATGAGTCAATGACTTTCCTGAATTCCTGCCAGTCGATTTTCATGGTTATTTGCTTTGATCGGAAATTTGTTTCAAAAAGCCGTCGCCGATGTCGCCAGCTCGCGTCACATCAAGCGCCAGTTGGGTCTTCAGTTCGTCGATCGAGTTGAACTGCTGCACGCCGCGTAGCTGTTCCAGAAAATCCACCTCCAGCACTTCGCCGTACATGACGTCGGCAAAGTCCATTACATGCACTTCCACCTGAGGCCGCACAACGCCAAAGGTCGGCGATGGTCCCACGTGGATGGCGGCGGGTCGCAGCTCTGCCTGAACGCTGGCCAGACCTGCGTAGACTCCCATAGCGGGAATCAATGTGTCAATGGCATCGAGATTGGCGGTGGGAAAACCGAGCTCATGACCACGACCGGCGCCATGAACGACCATGCCGCGAATGCGGTAGGGCCGGGTTAACATGGTCCGCGCGGCGGCCACATCGCCTTCGTGAATCAGGTTGCGAATCCGGGTGCTGGAAATCAACTCGTCGTCGCAGACCTCGGGCTGGACGATTTCGCAGGCGATTCCGGATTCGTCGCACAGTTGCATCAGCCGGTCAATATTGCCCTCCCGATCGCGGCCAAAATAGAAATTGGGCCCCTCGACCATGGCGGCAACCTGCAACTGGTCAAGCATGATCTGCTGGAAAAACTCGCGGTAAGTCAGGCTCAACAGATGGCGGTCGGTCGGCCAGGCAATCATGCAGTCCACACCCAGTTCCTGCAACAGTTCCGCCTTGCGCTGCGTCCAGGTTAATGGCGGAGGGGCCAGTTCCGGCCGCAACAATCGCACGGGGTGGGGATCAAAGGTGAACACCACGGCTGGTCCGCCGACGCGCCCGGCCCATTGCAGCAAGCGGGAAATGATTTCCGCATGACCCCGATGAACACCGTCAAAATTGCCCAGCGTTATGGCGCAGCCGGCCAGGGTATGGTCGATCTGTTCGATGTGACGTATCAGTTTCACGGGCAGGCGGAGGGCGTATCAGATGCGTCGCGGAGTCGGGAAATGAAGCGAAAATTTGGTGCCGCGGTCCAGAGCGCTTTGCACGTCAATCAAACCGCCGTGGGCTTCGATGATCTTCTTGGCGGTAGGCAGCCCCAGTCCGGTGCCATTACTTTTGCTGGAAAAAAAGTTCTCAAACATGTGCAACAAAGTCGTATCGTCCATGCCACACCCGGAATCGATCAGGTCCAGCGCCACACCCTTGAGTGTGACGCGGGTGCGGATTTCCAGACGACCCCCGTCGGGCATGGCCTCCAGAGCGTTTTTGACAAGGTTCAGCAGGGCCGCCTGCAGCGTCCGCGAATCGAGCATGATGCCGGGCAGGTCCGCGTCGAGATAACGCACGATTTCCACATTTTGTTGCGTTGCCTGGGGGCCGTAGAAATCCAGCACCTGTTCAATCTGGTCGTTCAAATCGCCAGGCTTGAGGGTTAGTCGGCGGAGCCGCGAGAACTGCATGAAATCATCCAGCAGATGCTCCAGCCGGGTACACTGACGCTTGACCGTACTGATCTTTTTCAACGCGCGACGCGATGCGGGCGAAGCGATCTCCTGCAGGTCTTCTTCCAGCAATTCCACATTCAGCCGAATCACCGACAACGGGTTCTTGATCTCATGGGCGAGGGAACCAGCCAGTTCGGTCAGTTCGGCGCAGGGATCCGGCTGGTCGAAATTTTCGGGCGACTGGTTCAAGTGAAAAGACCAACCATGAGGGACGCAATGGAAAATAGCGGCTGGGAACGGGCCCGGCCGCTATGTTGATTATAAGTCGACGTGTCTCATTGACACCGGGTTTGCAGTGCCCGGACTTTAACGACGCTCGTAACGTCGGCCGCCGCCACCACCACCGCCGCCGCGTGAACGGCCGCCACCGCCACCACCGCCGCGTGAACGACCGCCACCGCCACCGCCACCACCACGTCCACCGCGACCGCGGCCACCACCGCCGCCACCGGAATGGCGACGCGAACCCCGATCGCGATCGCGATCGTAATCGTCATCGCCGTAATCCCCGCCTTCATCATCGGGAGGGACGGTGGCAAATTCGTCTTCCAGTTCCAGTTCCTCGAGGGCCCGCTTGCGACTCAACTTGACGCGGTCCTGGGAATCGACATCGATCACCATGACCTGCATTTCATCGCCCACATGGCAGACATCGCCCACATCACTGATGTAGCCGCTGGAGAGTTCGCTGATGTGGCACAACCCGTCACGCCCGGGGAGGATTTCCACGAACGCGCCAAAGTCCTTGATGCTGCTGACGGTTCCGTTATAGATCTTGCCAACCTGCACGGTTGCCGTGCAGGCTTCGATCTGGGCCAGAGCGTCCTTGGCCATCTCGGCATCCATGCTGGCGATCGTGACCCAGCCCTCGTCGTCCACTTCGATGACGGTTTCGGTCGTTTCCTGGATGGCGCGGATGTTCTTGCCTCCCGGGCCGATCAGCATGCCGATCTTTTCGGGATCGATTTGCGTACGGATGAGCCGCGGTGCGTGTTCGGAAATATCCGCTTTGGGTCGCGGAATCGCGGTCAGCATATTGCGGAGGATTTCGATTCTCGCCTCACGCGATTGCTGCAGCGTCTTTTCGATGATTTCGAAATCAACTCCGCGAATCTTCAGGTCCAGCTGAATGCCGGTAATGCCGTTTTGCGTTCCGGCAATCTTGAAGTCCATGTCGCCGAAATGATCTTCGCTGCCCAGGATGTCGGTCAGCAGCACGTAGCGGTCATCTTGCTTGACCAGACCGATCGAGATCCCGGCGACCGGGTTGGTGATCTTCACACCGGCGGCCATCAGCCCCAACGTGGCGCCGCACACCGATGCCATCGAGGAGGAGCCATTGGATTCCAGAATGTCGGAGATGACACGAATCGTGTAAGGGAAGGCTTCGGCATCGGGCAGAACCGGCTTGACACTTCGTTCAGCCAGTGCTCCGTGTCCGATCTCACGACGGCCCGGACCGCGGATGGGCCGGCATTCGCCCACCGAAAACGGCGGGAAGTTGTAATCCAGCATGAACTTTTTGGAGTATTCGTCGATCAGGCCGTCGACTCGCTGCTCGTCCCGCTGGGTACCGAGTGTGATCGTGATCAGGGCCTGGGTCTCACCACGCTGGAACAGGGCCGAGCCGTGCACGCGGGGGACCAGATCGATTTCGCAGTGAATGTCACGCAGGGCGTCCAGCGGTCGGCCGTCGGCACGTTGGCCATCGAGCAACAAGTCGCGGACGATGAGCTCTTCCAAATCGTGCCAGGCGGACTTGAACCTTCCGATTTCAATTGCACCTTCGGCAGCGGGATCGGGAATCAGGGCTTCCATGGCCTGTTGCCGCAATTCGCTGCCGGCGGCGGCCCGTTCCTGCTTGCTGCCTTCGCTGGTCAGCGTTGCTTTGAGTGGCTCGTAGTAACGCTGTTTGAGTTGGTCCGGCAGCCCGTCGTCTTCCGGGGGAGTGAAGTCGGCGGGCGGGATATTGAGTTTTTCGGCCAGTTCGTGTTGCATGCCGCAGATATCGCGAATCACGCTGTGGGCGAATTCGATGGCCTGCAACATGTCGGCTTCCGGCATCTCCCGGGCAAAGCCCTCGATCATGGTGACGGCCTTTTCCGTCCCGGAAACAATCATGTCCAGATCGCTCTCTTCCAGATCATCTTGGGTCGGAAAGGCAATCAGTTCGCCATCGATACGCCCCACGCGAACCGAAGCAACGGCTTCGGGGAAGGGCATGGCCGATGCGAACACAGCGGTTGAAATGCCGTTCATGGCCAGCACATCGCCATCGTTTTGCCTGTCGCTGGACAATACGATGGCCTGGCACTGCACCTCATCCTTGAAGCCCTCGGCGAACATGGGCCGGATTGGCCGGTCGCACAATCGGGAGGTCAAAATCTCCTTGGTCGTGGGACGGCCTTCGCGTTTGATGAATCCGCCTGGGAATTTTCCAGCGGCCGCGGTGCGCTCGCGATAGTCGCACATCAGCGGGAAGAAGTCGATGCCCACGCGGGGTGATCCGGTGGTGGCGGCCGTCAATACAACCGTTTCGCCGTACCGCACGATGACGGAACAGCCAGCCTGCTTGGCCAGATGGCCGGATTCAAACGAAAGGACTTTATCACCAATTTGTTTTTCTACTCGAATTTTCACAGCTTGAATTTCCTGAATTTTTGAACTTCCAATAACAACTAACAATGGCACGACGACTACGCGTCGGCATGACAAACAACAACTGGCCCTGCGGTAGCGGCGGCGTTGCGGCCGGCGATTCCTGGCGGGAGCCATCCAGGCAAGCGAGCATCCTGGGGCGTCAACGAGATGCGAACCGGCTGGTTCGCGCCTATCTGTAAAACAACACTTACAACATCAAACAAAAACACCGCGACCATGGCGGGCAACGCAATGACCTCGCATGGCAATTGCAACTGGCGGGGAGTCGCCGAAACGCACCGGTCACTTCGCAAAAACGCTACTTGCGAATTCCCAGTCGGCCAATGATATCGAGGTAACGCTGGGGGTCCTTGTGGCGGACATAATCCAGCAGCCGCCGCCGGCGGGAAACCATGGCCAGCAATCCACGTCGCGTTGAAAAATCCTTTTTGTGCTTCCGCATATGTTCCGTCAGGCTGTTAATGCGGGTGGTCAAAATGGCGATCTGGACTTCCGGGGAACCCGTATCGCCATCACCACGTTTGAACTCTCCAATAATTTCGTTTTTTTGTTCTTTTGTAATGGTCATCAGCAAATATCCCGTTGCGGCCTTTTAACTACACCTGCCGCAGCTTCAAAAACGGATTTACTCCTTCATCAATTAACGAGACCAGCAAACTACAATTCACACAAGACAATTGGCGGCGAGGCATCCGCAGACTTCAGAATCACCTGAATCTGCTGCCGGGAAGTCACCGCCAAAGCAGCCAGCATACCGCCTGGGCTGATGGGCCCGGGCTCATCGCCCGCAATATCGCCCGCAATATCGCCCAAAATTCCACACTTCAATCGGGCGTATTTTTACCCATCGCCCCTTTTTTTACAAGTACATTTCGGGTGGTCCCCCGAGGCAAAGACGGTCGTGGCGCCCTTCGAAGGGACTGGCCGGGCCTGCTGCCAGTCCGTTGCCCCGGTCAGCGAATCGATTCGTGAATGTGGTAATCAATGCGAAATTCGTGAGTACCCAGCCCCAGTCGGTCCGAGGGCAACAGCTTGCCCTGCTTTTGCGGGTGACCGTTGAACATGATCGGCTGGTCGCCCACCGATTTGAAATACCAGAACCCGGAATTGTACACCAGCTGGCAATGATGGTCGGCGATATCGGGGTAGTCCAGCACAATGTGGCAGGTGGATTCCCGGCCGATCAATTGTTTGGGAGTAATCAATTCGGTTTGCTGATCGGATCCGCAATCGACAAATACGCCCAGATTCATGGCTCCCGGAGCAATGGGACTTTTCAGCAACTCCGGATCATCGACGGTGTGCACGCCGGAGCCGCCGGTTTCCCAGCTGCGGTGCAGGGTCACTTCGTTTCCCGAGCGATTGAATTCCACCCGATCCATGAAGGTCTGCATCACGACCAGCCCGCGACCGGAACGGCTGGCCAGTCCGGCCGGCATCTCAACCTTGAATCCCGGGCCCTCGTCGCGAATCTTGCAGCTGAAATCAAAATTGCTGAAATCCAGCGTGATATTGATCGAGCGGGATTCGAATCGGGCCTTTTGCTCCCTGATCAACTCGCCGAGTTCCGATGTGGGATCGATCGTCACCATGTTAACGTTGTGACTGGAACTGATTTCCAGATTTCCGCGATACAGGGCATTGGACAAGGCTTGCTCGACGGCTACCAGCACACGCAACCGATCGATGCGATCCAGCGGCGACAGGGCATCAAGCATTTGGCCGCACAGATCAAGGATGGCCGGAAAGTAACTTTCGTCGCTATCCAGATCGAAGACGAAGCGTGTTTCGGTGGCTCGGGCCAGCAGCTTCTCAAAGGAGTGCTCGGCAAACAGAATCTCCAGCACACCCTGCACGGTCGGCAACAGCAATTCTGCAGCCTTGTTCTTTGGGACATAGCCGGCAGCTCCCGCAATCAAGGCCTGCGAAGCAATCTCCTCGCTGCCGATGCCGGTGATCAGGATCGTCGGCACTTCAGGGAATTCATCGCGAATGGTCTCTACCAGTTGCAACCCGTCGATGTGTGGCATCTGCAAATCAGTCACCACGAGATCGATTCGCCATTCTTCAATCCTGGCCAACGCATCCTGGCCATTCTCGGCCTGAATCACATTCAGATCCGGCACTTTGGAGAGGATTCCCTCAAACAGCTGGAGGTCAACGGGCGAATCGTCGACGATGAGGATGTTGGGCATGGAGGCTTCCGGTTCAAGGAGAGGCCGCAAAGGGATAGGGGCACAACTGCCGGGAGGGTTGCCGGAGAGACGCAACGCCTCAGCCAACGTCTCCCGTCATTGGCCGAACCAAATCTTAATCGAACGACCCAAGATAGCAAATCAAGTGCCAAAGCGTGGCGGATTTGACGACGCGTGTTTTTACTGCTTTGGTAACGCGTCAGGCGCGCTGATTCGGCACAGTCTCAACCGTGCGTGAAAACGTTGGCTAAAGGTTTCGGACGGTTACGGGGAAGCCTGCCTCAGGTTTACACCGGGTGATTGCCACGGATTGATTGTCCGTACCGTCACAGGCGACCTGCCTGGATGCGGTTAGACAACAAGGCCTGGCTCTTGCTGTATCCCGGCCCGAATTCTTGCGAATCCGGCTACCTTGCGCTGTAGTCGCTGTAGTTTCTAACGAGAGTGCCCCGCGTTTTGGGCAGGGACCTCATCCGAAGCCTGGTCGACAAATCTGATCTGCTGCAACAGCGCCTGATCTTGACCCGCGAACGCCCGCGCCTGCTTGGGCTCGGTGGTGAATACCAGCTGAATCCGCCGACCATCGTCATGGCTGATCGTGTAGTAGGTCCATTTCAGCGGGATATCGTTGCTGGTGCCCAGCGCATCGACACGCATGATTTGCAGGCCCGACTCGGTCGTGGACTCGTTGGCACCGGTAATCGTGGCCGAATGCTCGGCCAGTTTGGTTTCCACCACACGTTTGAACTGGTCCAGCGTCTGTTCCTGGTTCGACAGGCGATCGGGCAGGGAAATGATATCGCACTGGCCCAGCAACTGGCCGGATGCCATGTAACGCAGCGTGGTGGTTTGGGGTTGTCGGGAAATAACTCGCCACTGGCGGGGATGCATCAAGGACCAGGATTGCTCGTCATGGGTCAGCTCGAAGTGGTCGGTAATCCGGCCAGCGTCTTTCCGCAGATCAGCCAGACCCTGGTCCGTCAATTGCCGGCTGCCCGAGATCGGTGTAATGCGGGTGGCAATCTTGAATACTGCATCCAGTCCGGGAGCCATCGTCCCGATGTCGCGTTGCTGGTTCAGCGTAATCCGGCACTCGGTGACGGTGCCTCGTCGCACATCAAAGCGAGCTGTGCCGCTGATGGCGAACTCGGTTTTGGCTCCGTCGATCGTGCCAATGGCATCGCCGCCGACAAAGATCGTGGCGATTCCGGATTCGATCTTTTCCAGCTTGATTTGGACTTCGTTTTCCTTGATCGAATCGATATTCAGAATGTTGGCCAGCAAATCGGCGTCCGGTTCCCATTCATCTCCCTCGGAAACCCCGTCCTGCGCAAACAGCTGAGGTAATGTCAGGGTATTCAGCGGTGTGTCGATTAATTCGAATTCGGTCTGGGAAATCGGTTCGCCGATCGCCGCCAGTCTGACAGGCTCTGCGGGCCCGGCGGCCTGGGCAATGATAATGCGGGAGTTGGCGTCCAGTTGATTGGTCGTGGAGCCCTTTCCCAGATTGATGCGTACCTGGGCCTGATCGTAGACACGGATGGATTTGAGCATCCGGGAGCGTGCGATCACGCGTTCCTCATAACGAAACTGGGCGTCCAGCCGCATGCGGATCGTGGAGTCTTCCTCGGGCAACACCGAGCCAGTCCCTTCCAGCCGGGTTTCGATACGCTGGATCTGGCTGGTAGAACTGGAAGGACGCAAATCGATTTTGGGAGTCGTCCGTTTTTTGGCACCCTGCCAGGCGACCAGTTGAGGTGGAAAAAACAGGGCGGCCAGCAGCAGTGCGAATGCTGCAAAAATTTGACGATTTTTCATATTTTTTCCCCAAGATCCGAGGGTCAGCGGCGAAATAACAGCGGAAAAAAATTGCCGCCAAGGCTTTGGATCGGTTTATTTCCGATTTCCGTTTCAGACTTTTCCTCCTCGTTCTTTGGCTTTCCACGATTCCCAAACCTTGCCTGCGGGTCGTATCAACAAGAGAAACTCTTCTACGGCAACAAGGTCTGTGAATCCGCCCTTAAAGACTTCCTGATCGGCCGAAA
>CAMYKF010000349.1 GCA_947258905.1 uncultured Pirellulaceae bacterium
GCACAGCCGGTTTTATGCGGATTTCATGGCGGATTATTTGCGGCTTGACCGCTCCAAAATGCATGTCACGCCGTTGGGAATCGATACGGGCGATTTCGTTGAAGGTTTCGAACAAACTACACCGGACGACGACGGCGTAACGATTGGCTACCTCGCAAGGTTGACCGAAGACAAGGGCCTGCACCACCTCGTCTCGGCATTCCTGGAACTGAAACAGGACCCGCAAATGCAAGATGTGAAATTGAAAATCGCGGGGTGGCTGGGCAGGGACCATGAAACATTTGCCGAGCAACAGTTTGATCGCCTGCGGGCCGCAGGACTGGCCGGGCATTTCGAATATCTGGGTGCCATCGAACGGGCGGACAAATTGCAAATGCTGCGGGACATAGACGTGTTCAGCGTGCCGACCGAGTATCGCGAGCCCAAGGGCCTGTATGTGCTGGAGGCGCTGGCGGCCGGCGTACCGGTCGTGCAACCGGCGCACGGCGTGTTTCCGGAACTGCTTAATGACGTGGGCGGCGGAGTGTTATTTGAACCGGGTGATATCGCGGACCTCAGCGCGAAGCTGCGAAAACTGATCGAAGACATTCAACAGCGCCGCTCACTGGGGGCGACCGGTCGCACCAACGTGCTTGAGCATCGCAATGGGTCCGCCATGGCCCAGGCGACCATTGAGGTTGTCAATCAGCTTCTCGTCGGGCGTCCCGCGTGATGATCGCCGCAGGAGGGACAGGCGAAGCGAAAGATGCGGCTGCCCGTATGTCAGCCACTACTATTGCGATGTTTCCGCCGGCGTGTCGGCGTCGGCCTCGGCAGCCTCATCAATGGCTGCCAGTTCGTCTTCCGCCGGCTCGGCTGCGGGAGTCGAGTCGTCAAGTTTAACCGGCATGGGTTCAAAATGCCGAGGCTGCTGGCTGTCGGTGATCCAGCCGCTGACCCACCGAGCGGAGAAGCCCAGTCCCAGGCCCAGCGCAATAAGTGCCAGCCGGGTTTTTAGCGCACTGCGGCGTTTTTTCCTGTCCATCAATCAAGGATTCCAGTCAGTTGACCCGCCACGATTTCGGGTGAGACGGCGTATCGGTCCGGCTGCATGCAAAAAAACGACCGGGCCAGGCCCGGTCGTTGATTGTCGATGATGGCTGCCGAATTTTACAGGCCGGTTTTGTCGATGACGCGTCCATCGGAACGATTCAGCAGATCCTGCAGCAGCGTGTCTTCCATGAACTCGTTGATGAAACGGGACGAGCCGTCGGCAAAGGCAAAGTTGGCACCGGCCGGATGAGCACTGGAGTAACCAATGGAGTAGGCATTCAGGCCGTCGGCGTCATAGTCGGTGTCGCCATTAATGCGGTAATCGCGGGGGTCGTAATCTGTGAGCACTGCCGATGCATCCGCGTAGTCGGACGACCGCCGTGCCACTTCCTCGGCATCAAACGGACCCATCGATACACTAGCCGAGCCGTCACCGCCCAGGCCCGTTTCCGGTGAACCCAGCGGGGCATCGGGTGTATAGGCGCTGGACGGAACTCCAATCCGTACCAGCAGGTTCGGATGGATGGCACGTTCTACGGGATTGGCAGGATCGGCCGCGTTGGGATCGATACCGCCCCGCTCGCCAAACATAAACGTATTGGACTGGCCGTCGGTAATGTCACGGAAACGCACGCGACTGTTGCAGCAATACAGGCCGCGGCCATCGTTCAATTCGCCGCTGCCGTATTCAGCCGTGGGATCAACATATTCCACTTCGGGATCCAGAACCAGGATACCGGCATTGGCACCGTAGTTCATTTTGGCCAGATTTAGATTTCCCCAGTTGGGATTAATGTCGGCCATCGAATCCGACGGGCACGTGTACAGATCAATGACGGTGGCAGCATCGTTAACGATTCCCAGTGACGAATCCACATTCCAATACTCGTCACGCACATCGTAGGTTTTGAACAGGTTCTCGGCTTCGATTTGCGGCAGGATCAATGTCGACCAGCCGTAGCGATTGGCCAAATCCGGCTCACCCGGTCCATTGATATCCAAAAACAACTCAACCCAGCCGGCGGGCAGGTGGCGCAGAGCCGATTCGTACGAGTGTGTCGCCAACACGATTTGGCGAATGTTGTTCAGGCATTCGGCGCGGCGGGCCGATTCGCGAACTTGTTGCACAGCCGGAAGCAACATGCCGACAAGAATTCCAATGATCGCGATGACCACCAGCAATTCAACCAGGGTAAATGCATTTCGTTTGATACCAGTCGGCATGGGAATTCTCCTGATGGCCGGGAAAGGTCGGATTGACCGGACTAAGTCAAAAGTACTTGTAAGGAAGAGAGGTGAGAGTGGTGTAGAGAGCAGATATGGACGGGATGGAAAAGTGGCGCAGACCACGTCCACAGTAAGTCGATTTCGATTCAATCGTAACCTGATTTGACCCAAATGTCAAACAATCGGCGGCTTTTGCAGGGTCGCGAGAGCAAGCCGGGTTTCGTGCAAAGGCCATTATTTGGGCCTAAGGCCCTGATTCGGACACCCGTCCCGGGCAATTGTTCCCCGCTATGGATGGTGGTTTCAGCCAGCCCGCTGCAGACCGGCCTTCGCGTCGGCGGCATCATACAGCACGTTTTCGATGCGCTCCGTCAACGCATCAGGCGAAAACCGTTCGCAAACCCATTGTTGCGCAGTGCCGCGAATCGTTCTGGACAAGTCTTCATCGTCGAGTAACTGTGTGACCGCGCGCACGATCGCCGTTGCATCCCTGGGCGGCACCAGCAATCCGTTATGGCCATCCTCGATCAACTCGGCGAGTCCTCCGCTGCGTGACGCGACGACCGGTGTGCCGGCTGCCATGCTCTCCAGCGCTACCATTCCCAGCGCTTCGACAAGCGACGGGATGACGACCACATCGGCAGCCGCGAGCACTTCGTGCATGTTGTCGCGCCGGCCAATCCACTTAACCCGCCGCTCCAGTCCATGGGCCAGCTGGAATTGACGCAGCTGACGCGTGCAGGGCTCGGGCCGGTAGAATCGGCCCACCACCACCAGTCGCAAATCGGGAAAACGATCGACCAGCTGCGGCAGACTTTCAAACAGATACTTGTGGCCCTTTAGTGGTATTACATCGCCTGCCACCACGAGGACACGTGTCTCCGGCTCGAACTGCCATTCGCGACGCAATGCGCGGCCAATATTCGGCATCGGTGCGGTGAATCGCTCAAGGTCAATAAAACACGGGATGGTCTCCAGCAACCGGGGATTAAGTCGGTTGACGCGACGGTGAAAACGATACGTGGCTCCGGAGTTGGCGATTACCCGATCGTTGAGATGCCAGTGTGGCTGGAAGTGCCGGCTGTGAGCGGTTGCCACAACGGGAATGCCCGTCATGTGTTTCATCACAATCCCGAACATGTGCGCACGTGACATGTGCGTGTGCATCACATCAAATTGCTCGCGGCCTATCCACTCGGCCATCGGGCGCACTGCACGCGGCGGCCAGCGGTTCATTTCACAGTCGACCATTCGCAATGAAACATCGGCCAGCTGATGCCACAACC
>CAMYKF010000350.1:0-2665 GCA_947258905.1 uncultured Pirellulaceae bacterium
TGGGAGCCCGTCACGGGCCGCGATCCTCCTGCAACCGCTCTTCCAGCATGTCCAATGCGCCGTCGAAAAAAGGACTCTGCTGGATTTGCTGCACATCGTTGCTGAGGAAACTTTCGTCTGCCTTGCCGTGAAAGGACCACGCCGACGCCATCACGATGCAACTGGTGACCAGGATGAACGGAATGGCCAGAGCCGTGATCAGATCGAAGCGGGCCAGCCCACGAAACGGCTTGTCCCAGCCGCGGGCGATCATCGAATAGGGCAACAGGAAGGTCATGTTGATGCCGACCGCCGTCGCCGTGGTGCTGATGATCACCTGTTGTTGCTGGTTAATGATCTTGTCACGCCAATACGTTTGCCACTGATCGGGCAGGGTGCCAATCAATGCCGCAATATCCGGAGCTGGATTGTTCCAGCTGGAAAAATCGGGAATGAATCCCCGCCATACGGCGGGCCAGTTGATTTCGCCCCTGCTCGTCAGGTACACGATCGCTGCCACAAAGCACACCACGATCATTCCGACGAGCAGTTTCAGCACAATGTCGAACAGCCGGCTCATCCAGCCCGGATTAAAACTCAGCACAACAATGACGAACGCCAATACGGCGATGATGGCCGACACGACGATCTGCGTTTGCGTCGTATCGCTTACCAGATTTGGCATCAGGTTTTGATTGAGCGTGTCAAAACACAGGCTGAACTGGGGCAGGATAAATATCATGTTGGCGAGGATGGTCGCCGTAACCCAGCCCACGCCCAGCACCGGATTTACATAGGCATTGATGGCCTGATAGGGACGCACTTGCGTCGACAACGTGACGTAGGCAATTGCCGACAGCATCACCACGCCGATCAGGATGGCCAACAGTTGGAGCCACAGCATGTGATTGCCACCCAACACGCCCAGATAGAGTGCTCCGCCCAGTGATCCGCCGCCCAGCGTAATGGCACTTTGCAACCAGCCAGGCCCGGAAAGTCGCAGAAAGGCCCGAAGTTTGCTGAATGTTCCGCCCTGATTGGCCTGGACGAGAATTTCGCGATCGGTGGATGTGCTTTTGGCCATGGCTGTTTCCGGTGTGCAGAAAGGACCATGTTCGCGAAGCGCAGGCCAATAATCAAGCTGACACAATTGGAAAGGCGAGGCTGCAAGCCGTGGTTATAGCGGAAGGGCGCAAGCCCTCCGGTCCATTCCGACCAAACCGAAATACCGGAGGGCTTGCGCCCTGCCGCTACTATTCAGGATCAATGTTGGCCTGATTCAAAACGGCACTTCATCGCCCGCATCATCATTAGCGGCTGCGGGAGCCAAGGGGGCCTGGGCCAGGCGAAATTTTTGCGATTTACCGCTAAAGAACTCCACCAGTGCCATGCGTTTTTTGCCGCTGCCTTCCAGGGCCACGATCTTGCCTGCACCATACACGGGGTGATTCACCAGCATGCCGTCGTCAAAGGCTTCAACTGGATAGCGTTTGACCGGCGCTGCCTGTTCTGCCTGGTCAGGCTCGCCAGGTTCCACCGATTTAAACAACTCGGCAGCCGTTTGAATTGCTGGTCCGTCATTCGGCGTGGATTCAAATCCGGTTGGCTCGGTCCGCACGTGAATGGTAGAGGGGCCTGAAAACCATTCGTCATTGTCGCCGGTTTCCTGATTGGCGTCGAATTCGTCGCCGTCATCGTAGCCGTAACCAAACGCACTTTGCGGCTCGATCACCGTCATTTGTTCGCGTGGCAACTCCATCAAAAACTGGCTGGCCACCGTGGGCCAATTGGCACCGCGGCGGAATCGGTACAGCGCACGGCTCAGTTGCAATTCTTCCTCGGCCCTTGTGATGCCCACGAACAACAAGCGGCGTTCTTCCTCCAGTTGATCGGGATCCTGCATGCTGCGTTCGTGGGGCAACGTGCCTTCCTCCAGTCCCACGATAAACACAACCGGAAACTCCAGCCCCTTGGCGGCGTGCAGCGTCATCAGCGTAACCGAATTGTCGGTGGATTCCCACGCGTCGGTGTCGTTGACCAGCACGGCGGTTTCCAGCCAGGCCTGCAAGCCACCGTCATGCGGATGCCGAGAATCGAATTCCTGGGCGGCGGTAACCAGTTCATCGACGTTGGCCACACGCTCGTCCGCTTCCTCGGTGCCTTCCTTCAGCAGGTAATCGCGATAGCCGGTTTCCCGCAGCACGTGTTCCAGAACCTGCTGGACATCTTCGGCCGCATGTTCGGCGATCCGGTCGTACATCGAGACAAAGGACGCGACCTTGGTAGCCGCCTGTTTCGACATGGCTTCGTTCAGTCCCGCTCGACGGGCCGCTTCCAGCAGCGTCAACGCGTTGTCTTCTGCATACTGCCGCAATCGCTTGACGGTGACTGCACCGATCTTCCGCGACGGCACGTTGATAATGCGCTGAAAGGCCAGATTGTCGTTGGGGTTGTTGAGCAAGTGCAGGTAGGCCAGCAAGTCCTTGATCTCACGCCGCTGGTAGAACTCCTGGCCGTGCACGATTTGATAGGGGACTTGATGCGATTGCAGGGCGTGTTCAAAGCTGCGCGAGAACGCATTGACGCGATAGAAGATGGCAAAGTCGCGTGGTTGTCGCTTGCCCTCGCGAACTTGCCAGGCGATCGTCTCGATGATCGAAGTCGCTTCCTGACTTTGCGACGGATA
>CAMYKF010000350.1:2715-6259 GCA_947258905.1 uncultured Pirellulaceae bacterium
CGAAACGGGAATGCCCTGGTCGTTGTCCGTCAGCAAATCCTTGTGCTTGCGTCGCTGGTTGTTGACGATCAACTGGTCGGCGACGCTCAAAATCGACTTGGTGCTGCGGTAGTTCTGTTCCAGCCGCACGATTTCGACATCGGGATAGTCTTGTTCAAAATCCAGAATGTTCCCCAGGCTGGCGCCGCGCCAGCCATAGATGGATTGATCGGGGTCCCCGGTCACGGCCAGATTGCGATACGTCTGGCAAAGCCCTTTGAGGATGAGGTACTGGGCCGTGTTGGTATCCTGATACTCATCGACGATTATGTAGCGAAATTTTTCGTCGAGCTCGCTGCGCAAGTCGGCGTTTTCACGCAATAGTTGGACGACGTACAGCAGCATGTCATCGAAGTCCATGGCGTTGGCTTCGCGCAGCTGCCGCTGGTAATGCGGATAGATGCGGGCAGCAATCTTCTCCAGATGGTTTTTGGCGACCTGTTCATACACGTCGGACGTGACGGCGCGTGACTTGGCTTCACTGACCTTATTCAAGATCTGATCGGGCGAATGGTGGGAGGTTGGCACTCCGGAATCGGCGATGGCCTGTTTGAGCAGTTTCTTGCTGTCGCCGTGGTCGTAAATGGTGAAGTTCTCGTCCAGCCCGACCATCGTGGCGTAATGGCGCAGCAAACGCGAACAGAAACGGTGAAACGTGCCGGTCCACGCAAAATGTTCCTCGACCAGATCGTCCAGCCGCTGCTTCATTTCGTCAGCGGCCTTGTTGGTGAACGTCATGGCTACGATCTGGTGCGAAGGCACGCCGTGAGCAATCATGTTGGCAATGCGATGGATCAGAACGCGAGTTTTGCCGCTGCCCGGTCCGGCCAGAATCAGCAATGGACCTTCGATATGCTCGACCGCCCGCCGCTGGCTCGGGTTGAGCGATTCGAGTAAATCAGGATGAGTCGAGTCCTCAAACATTTTTTTTGGAGGTCGCGGGGGGCACGCGTTGCTAGCGGAGGTCGGTATTTCGGGGTTCGAACGGTATAGGGCCGGTGCGTGACACCTCTGGTCAACGAGGGCTCGGAAAACCGTGTCGTAATGGTATACTTCGGTCGGTGATGAACAAGGACGCCCGATCGGCCGCGCCGGATCACGGCGTTTCTGCCCATTACCTGTCAACCGGATTGTTTTGACACTGCGCATCCAGCACAAGGGAGGGACCCCCATGTCACGCACTCGAGTTCCTTTGAGTCAGTCGGAAGAGCACGCCCGCAGCCAGAAAGAAAGACTGGAATTGAGTACGGCGGAAATTGGTTTGTCGGTTCGCACGACAAACTGTCTGGAAGAAAAAGGTATCTTCTCCGTACGTGATCTGCTCAACACGACTCGCGCCGATTTGCTGAGCATTTCCAATTTCGGCGAGAAAACGCTGGAAGAAGTCTACATCGCTCTGGAAAAAATCGGGTTCTATCGTCCCAGTTCCGACAGCAAGCCGCGATAAATTGCGTCTTGACTGCACGGTCATTTGAGCCTGTCCGCCCGGACTAGTTGTTTTGGCGTCAGCCGTGCGGCTGCGCCGATGATGCCGGAATCAGGTAACAATTGCGGTTCGCATGCGTCATAATCGGTGTGGACAAAAGTTGGAGAACCGAAGGTCACCTGAATGCGGATTCACTTTTTTGCAGTCGTTTGCCTCTTGCTGGTTTGCCTGTCGGGGCACCGGGCGGTCGCTCAGGAGTACAGGGGCATTATCCCTCAAACCGATTTGAAGGAGGGTGATCCCGACAAGCCGTTTGAACAGGCCTTTGACGAAGCGATCGCCAGGTTCAAGGCGGGCGTGGCGGAGGATGCGGCGAATCTGGATGAGTTACGGGCCAGTGCCAGGGCGATGCTCACCAGCCAGTATCGTGCATTTGCCGTGCATGGTCCGCGCAACAAGGCGGGTAATGACTCGTTGACCAGGAAAATGGAACAACTGATCGACAAACGCAGTGAAAGCCTGGAGCAGTTCATCGACTTGAGAATGGAATTGCTCGCGAACAGGGCCGAGGGCGAAACGGTGCCTGGCATGGTGGCACAGTCGCTCGAGGAGTTATGCCAGGAACTGGACTTGCATGTGCGGCCGGATGAATCGTTGCACGAGGGCGCTCTCCTTGCCGGCACCCGGTTTGTTTCGGTTCAGCTGCCAAAGATGACGTGAGGGGGCTGTGCCGCTGCGGTCCGCAGCGCCCTTGAGTCAGTTGACGAAATTGGAAATATCGAAACTGACGTGCCAAACAAGACTTGCCAGTTTTCCATCGGTCCGGATTTCGACTACGAAACCAGCTTGGATGAACTGGCTCAATCCACACGACAGTTGGAAGACTGGTCCAACGAGAACCCGGATAAGTGAATCAAAACCATGATTCGTTGCATCGTTCCAATCCTGTTGATATCAACCATGTCGCTGATGGGGGACTTGCCTGCCCAGGAGGAGATTATCGAACGTGAGATGCCGCCAACCCAGCGGATGAGTGACCTTGATGTGCCGATTGTCGTGCGGTTGAGTGAACTTGACACCGGCCACGTTTATGACTCGATCTTAAGCGAAGTCGTCCAGCGGTATCGCCTCGCGGTGGCAAATTCCAGCGATGAGGTCGGGGAACTTCGCGATGCGCTGGCCGATATATTGGCAAAACAATACGACCAATTTGCCTTCCACGACGAGCCGGACGATTCCTCCGAAGACCCGGCGGATGACCTGATTCGTGTACTAACGCAAAAACGTCGTGACGCGCGTGAGGACTTCATCGAGCTGCGGCTGACCATCCTCGAACATCGGGCGGCTGGCGATGCGGTGCCGGAAATGATTGCCCAGTCATTCCGGGATTTGTGCAATGAACTCGATTTGCACGTGCGACCGGATCATGCGATCCACGAGGGCGCGCTTGACCCCGAGCGGCGTCTTCTGGCGATCGAGTTTCCGCATATCTGCTGCCTTGGCTGCGTGCAGGTTGTGCGTGATGCCATCGTGGCGATGGAAGACGCGAAAGATGTCGAAGTCGATTTGGCCAGCAAGACCTGCCAATTCACAATTGGTCGCGATGTTGACGTGCAGCCCAAGCTGAATGAGCTGGCGGGATCGCGCAAAGTGTTTGAGGATTGGTCAGTCGTGTGGTCGGCAAATGGATCTGATGAGTAATCCGAAGTCTGGCGAGGATCTTGCGCATTGGTGTTATCCCTCCCAAGATTGCATTGGTATCTACACATCTCAATACATCCAATAATCCCGCAGGGATTCGAGCAATTAGCCCCGGGTCGCGAAGCGTACCCGGGGATCCGGTTCCCATATAAAGGGCGACCCTGAAGGGGTCGCAGCACCACAAGAATTGGCCCTGAATTGCTGGCATCCCTGCGGGATGCACAACTATTGGTTGACAAGAATCCGGTGGTATCGCTTCGCTCAACCACCGGCTAATTGCTGTCAAGCCTCCGGCTTGGCGTTGTGTAGATACCAATGCCCTGGAATGGGAGAGGTCTATCTTGGTTTTTACGAAAAGCGGGTGAGCGTTGACCGCTG